>NZ_VSZO01000003.1 GCF_008312935.1 Roseiconus lacunae
GGCAGTTCCAAGCTGCCTGCATCACGGGTCCGAGTCGCCAGTTTAACGACGAATGACTCCCACCCATCAAACCTCGGACTTACATGGATTCTTTACCCGATGGACACATGGAAATGCTCATGACATTTCGTTTAAGTTTACTACTTTTTGCGGTGACCGCGACCTTCGTCGCACGGGCAGAAGAGATTGAGGTGACGCCGAAATGGATAGACGACAATCCTGGCGTTTTCTCGATCGTATATGGATCGGGGTTTGGCCACCACGACACATTTACTGTTACGTTTCAGCCATCAAAGAAGGATGTATACGAAATTCGAACCGAGCTGAGATTAGACCCAGGCAAGGAAAAGTCCAACGATTGGCCATATACAGCCCCATTCGTTCTACACCGTTTCCGTTCAGATTCGGGCACGCGCAGAATTGAGTTCCAAACCACATACCAGCACAGCCATGCACCTGATGTGCGTACGAAACTTCGGGTGTTGCAGGCGCTACCATATCAGTATAAGGGCGAAGATAAATTGACATGGGGCTTTGAACCGCTCTACATAATCGATCTCGAAAAGTTTTGGCATCTCGCCCGCTAAGTTCCGGACCTGCCGAACGGCTCACGTTCCAGCTGCCGATCTAAATCGCGGGTAACCAGTAAGGATTTGACTTCGCGAGCATGCGAGCCGAAGCTCAAGTCCTCTGTTCAAGAAGCCCGTTGATCTTCTTTGGGCCGTCGCTTCATGCTTGAGATTCGCTTTTATTGGTTACTTCCTGCGGATCCCTTTTTGCCGTCTCGATTAGCGTGCTGTGCTGCGAGAATTGGAAGCGTCTCATCGCTGGTCGCTTTAGGGCGGCGATCAACTTATCTGACCAACTTGATTCTTGGCGGTTCCGGTGCGTATGACTCGTGTGTGCGCGAACCGATCCTGTTCGCCTCCCCGATGACGTTTGCTTTTTCACAGTCGTAGGCATTCTGTCGATCGACCGTTGCCCTTTTTGAAGTCGATTTGCGGTGGTCCGCGCGGCAGCAGCATCGGGTCGAAGGTGACTGCGACCACGCGCAGTCGGCTTCCACAGTGCTTGCAGTGCGGATGACTCGTCAACGGTTCAGGCTGCTTCGCATGACCGCTCGCCAACCAGTACACCCAGCCCAACTGCATCCAGATCAACAACTGGATCTCGTCGAGACGGATCGACGAATTGGCACTCATCCAGCCATAGTGCCGAACCTTTTGGAAGCGGCTCGGCAAGATGTGCTGGGCGAATCCCGCAACGAACTTCACCCCCGCAACACTACGCACCTCCGTCTGCTTCGTTTTCGTTGGGGTGACTTTGTAGGAGACCGATTTGTCGTTGACCGACACGATCCGTTTGTCACTGATCGCGACACGATGGATGTAGGGAGCGAGGTAACGAAGTGAACTCCAGCCATTGCCCACCGTTTCGATGTGCACGACGAAGTCTTTCTTCCACGCATCACTTGGCACCGCATGATAAAGCCCACAACCGCGAAGCTCGTCAGCAAGCTTCGCTTTGTAAACTCGGATCAGTGTCTTGTGATGGAACAAGAAGCCCGCCGGTGTGTTTTGCCACGCGATCGCATTGCCTTGCTCATCAACTTTCACTCCACCACCGGGGATGATGTAGTGCACGTGCGGATGATAGACCATCGGATCGCGTCCCCAAGTATGCAAGACACCGAAGTACCCGAGCTTGCATCCTTTAAGCGACTTGGTTGACGCGCCAACATCGCGTATGGACTGTGATGACGCGTCGAATAGGCAGCGATAGCCTTCACGCTGGTGTAGCCACGCGGACTCGCTGGTGCCCATCATCGGCCGCTTGCTGAGCGATGGCGTTCAAGGCCTCGCGGATCTCGCTGCTGGAGTTGGTACACTGACCGGTAGCCATTCGGGAGGAAAGCTCCATGGCCCAGTCAAGCGAGTTGCTGCTGACGTCGAAGGCGATGTTGACGATTGACGAAGCAGTAGAGGCTGCCTGAGTTGAGGCAACCGATTTTGTTGCTTTCAGGTCGTTGGGTTGGTTAGAATTCATGTGACTTCTCTCGCATGTATTGTCGCATGGTGATCTCCGGATCTCCCATGACGACCCAAAACAGCGGTGAGCAAATCGTCATGATTTCGCTCGTGTTCTACATCGGGAGAAGTCATTTTCCACTCTTTTTGATTCACTTGCACCTAAGAGTATGTGCACTCGAGTCGGCGAATCGGGCGGACTGACAATGGAGAATCGTTCACGGCGACCGCGTGATCCGTGCCGTTATCCGAATCGAGTAAAGGAATACACAAATGGCCGAAGTAATATTTGTGGCTGGCGTCGGTTTACTGGCGTTCGCCATTGCGATGCCTTGCTACGCGGTTGATCCGCAGATTGCTGTCGAGCGGATGAAGAAGGAAGTTCGCGGTGAGTGGTCCATCGTCTCAATCTCAAGCGGTGAAACCATGTTGGATTCAGAGCATGTCACGGGGGCCAAATGGGTCATTGGGAATGGAACGCTAGAGACGTTTCCAGGTTCAAAGCCGACTGAGAATATTATTGGTGGCACGCGTATGAAATTTGGTTTTCATCTCCGTGATCGTACCGACCCTTTCAAGGATACGCCGAATTGGCGGTACGCATGGAAATGGTCAGATGATGATCCATTTTCCGTAGAACTTACGTTTAAGTTGAACGGATCAGCCGGTCGGGTATTTTGCAACTTGGCACTCACGAACGACACACTGGTGCTGAGCCAGGGATCATCTCGTCACTGGACAAGCAGCACCACGAAATCGACAGACATTGTTTACACGCTCGAACGGATTAACACGGTCAGTGATTGACCAGGCCACCGGGATTTCGACGGCGGATAACAATCGCGTGAACCGGAGCACGCGAGCCAGCGTTTTTGGAATTGAGAATCTTTCGCGCGCGCCCGGTTACGCGTAGCGTTCTGCCATTGCGAGTTTTAAGCCAGTCCTTGCATGCCAAATCCTTACTCGTCACCGGTCACCGTCCCGAATGACGCGCTATCGGAGCGCGAACGTAAGGCGATGGAATTGCTTGCACGCCCCGCCGCCGCGCTGCTAGTGTTGTCGCTCGTCAACGCAGCATTTGCGCCTGCGCTACTCGCGTGGTCCTTTGTTCTCGGAAGGTCGTTAGCATTGTCGCCGCTAGAAATACTGATTGTCACAATTCAGTTCCCATGTCTCATCGCGATCGTGCTTGGTGCAAGGTCAATGCGTTCGCTGCGCGGCCGTCGGCTAGCGTACACTGGGGCTTTGCTCGCTTGCATACCGGTCTTGAGCCCTTTCGTCATACTTGGGATTCCTTTTGGTGTGTGGTCCGCGAGTGTGCTCAGCATGCCTGGCGTGCGTGTCGCATTCGACGCGAAAACCTTATGACGGGGGATTTCACAATCGACAGGAAAGGCAGAACCATGTGATGCAACAGAGGACGGGAGCCGTGGTTTCTCGTCTGCTTGCAAGTCGACTATGAAGTCCGAGTTGTGCAAGTGGCGGGGCCGCCGTTTTGTTGGTTTTGTTATTGCATGATCGATTGTTAGTTTGCGGTGTCTTCGTGAGTGAGCTTGTTCGGTAAGTGCTTAACGTTGCTCTGTCGTGACAGTGCGACAAGGATGATGGTTAAGCGACTATTCGAGGTGTCAACGCATTTGAACTTCGTTGAGATCCACGCGCGGCGGACTGCGTTTCCTCAGTGGTCCTTGCACGGTTCAACGATCCAAGTTGGGTCATCTTGCCGTGTTGGATAGTGCTTGCCTGGAGGCTTCTTTGACGATGGACGTCAGTGAGCAGCAAGCTGACTTCCGGCGGTGTGGTGCATTCTTTAGGGCGACGTGTCCGAACCAGCTTGCCGTCAGGTGTGACTGACGGTTCCTTGATCGATGGTTCGGTGTCAACTTGTTTCGGCACTCACACACTCGGGTTGAGGGCGTCATCCTTGTCAGTTTTTCGTTTAACGTTCGCCCATCGCCAAGCCTCTTCGTTGGTCGAGCAGACCAGGGTGCTGAGTCCCAGTGAGACGGCGAGATCATTGATCCAGCCTGATGGCCCGCAGGATTCCATGACGACGAGTTCGGTGAGCTTGCCTTCGTTTTCGAAGATGCTCTGTAGCTGCTCGCGTTTGGTGGGGGTGGTGAGAAATTTGGTGTTTCGAGTATTTGAGTCGTAAAGACAACAAACGGAGTTGAATTTTCCGAGGTCAAGGGCGAGAATTTTCATTGTCAAAGAGTCCTTGGTTTTGGTGGGTGGAGCGAATGTGACAGGCAGTTCCAAGCTGCCTGCATCACGGGTCCGAGTCGCCAGTTTAACGACGAATGACTCCCACCCATCAAACCTCGGACTTACATGGATTCTTTATCGGACTAACCTTGAGCGCACGGGAAATTATGCACGAATTTGACAGAGAGAAAGCAACGAACTCAATCGAAAAACTGATGGGGAGTGCATTCCTGCAGTCCATGGGTAAGCCCGTTTGGACTGACGAGGTTGTGCAAGCCAAGACCGCGAAACAAGTTGTCAAGCGCAGCGACGCCCCGATGTATGGGCAAGTGTGCCTGGCGGCGAGCAATTTTCAAGCAAACTTAATGCGAGAGAAGCTTGGCAAAGATTGGTTTAATCGACGATGGAATGCGAACGTTCGAGCAGCCGACGCCATTGTTTCCAAGTTTAGACCCGCGAAGAAGATTCGTCAGCAGCTTGATGCATTCGACATCCCTGTTAAGTTTGAAATCGGCACCGACCTAGTGTTTCGACTCACTAAGGACTTGATGATGATCGCTCTGTCTCGTGGGTACGGTATTCCGCCGCGGAACTCGTTTGCAATCTCCAGATTTGAACGCTGCTTCAAGAAGGGGCATATTCCGTGCGGTTGGACAGGGAGGCTGCCGAGTCTCCCGAAGACGCCGCCTGGAGTGTCTTCCTACAGCGGGCTTTCCCTCGACGACGTGATTGGGGAAGGTAAACTGATCGTCTTTTAGCGATATTCCTCCAGCGTCTGGAAACGGATAACCAGTAAGGATTTGACTTCGCGAGCATGCGAGCCGAAGCTTAAGTCCTCTGTTCAAGAAGCCCGTTGATCTTCTTTGGGCCGTCGCTTCACGCTTGAGATTCGCTTTTATTGGTTGCTTCTTGCGGATCCCATTTTGTCATCTCGATTAGCTTGCTGTGCTGCGAGAATTGGAAGCGTCTCATCGCTGGTCGCTTTAGGGCGGCGATCAACTTATCTGACCAACTTGATTCTTGGCGGTTCCGGTGCGTATGACTCGTGTGTGCGCGAACCGATCCTGTTCGCCTCCCCGATGACGTTAGCTTTTTCACGGTCGTGGGCATTTTGTCGATCATCCATTGCCCTTTTTGAAGTCGACTTGCAGTGGTCCGCGTGGCAGCAGCATCGGATCGAAGGTGACAGCGACCACGCGTAGGCAAAGCCACGGTCATTCTTGAGGTGTAAGAAGAACTGTCGAAGTTGATGTTCAGTGATCTTGTCGGGGGACTTCTTAGCCAAGTCAGAGAGCTGCCGGATGGCGCGGATGTAGCCATGATGCGTCCGCTGGGACATTCCGGAAAGCTGGAGGTCTTCGCTGAGTTTCTGGCGTAGTTTTTCAGGAAAGTAGGCACCACGCTGAGGATCATTTTGCGAATGAGATCTGCGATTGTTAGACTTGGACATCGTAAGGTCCTGATCGAAGGAGTGTGCAGAGCGGTTCAACGTGAACCACTCCTTCCAACAGGATTGCTTACCAAAATCAACCGCCGCGTAGCGGCTTACTTGAATCAGCGGTTGCGCACTGAGTTGCCGAGTCGTGGTTTTTGAAGTGGAGGATTTCTCGCGGCGACCGCATGTTCGCCACCGTTCGTCCTAGTGAAAGCTGACTGAAGAGGATCGTCGAAATTGGATGCATTTGGACAGATTTGGGAGTCGTCAAGGAATAATTCATATTCTTGGATGTATCCATGTGCAATCTGGTGTGCGATCGGGTCTCTAATCGCTCTCACAGTTGTTCAGAATCCTTGGATTCGCAGGTCCTGCAAGGCCCTGGTGATTCTCGGCTTTACCCCGCTGACAATTCAGTTTTCATTTTTCGAGATACAAGAGAAATGGCGGATTCGGCGAGTGTGGGCAGATGCGAACCCTACCAAAATGACAAAAAATGGATTGCATGCTCTGACCGTTGACGGTGCAAATTTGACGCTCGGTCCATTGCTTTATGGATTGGGCGCGTTCCTCTTATTCGTTGTGATTGCAATTGCTCTTTTTATTTTTCGTATACTCGTACTAAGGCAGGCAAACCGTTCTAACGTTTCAGCATCTTTGCAAGATACGCCTGAAGCCAATCAACTGCATTTAGAAAATCCTTATCAGCCTCCGGGGGCGACTGGGTGAATGTAGGAAGAACCCTGCGTAGCACATCGAGTGGCATCGGGCAGTACTTTGCCAGCTACCCGGCACGATTGCCCGATAGCACCGGGAGAACGCCATCGTTCTGCCAATGGAGGAGTCGTGCATGGTAAATCTGTCCAAGCGTTTTCGTCTAGTTCTTGCTGCGTCATTATTCGTACTGTGGGTGGCTTGGGCATATTGGGCCAATATCCCGCATTACTACGATGCCCAGGCTATGGAACAAGAAACCGCGGAGTTATTTCCAGCGGGACCTATGCCGAAGATAGGGCCGGTCGTTGGGGGATTTCCGGTGAATCACATGCGCTACGATTTTTCTAGAGATGAGAAATTGACCTTTCACGATTACTCAAAAGACAAGCTTGGCCTGAATGTCCTGCTGTGTGCGTTGGCGACGATTGCGGTCACTTCTCTTGCACTGTGGACGGCGAATGTATCGCGTTCTAATTTGGTCATCTCGGCCTTCTTGCTTATGCCTGCGTGCCTCGCCTACGCCTTGTTCCGGCTCCATCCACTGGTGATTGCCTATGTCTACTTTCTGCCATTGATTATCTTAATCGTATGGTCCTTCGGAGGCTTGTTCAGAAACGAAGAACGGCAGACCCACACACGGATCCGAAGTCGCGGAGATACCGTTCTTGACAATTGAGAATCGATCGCCGCGACTCGGTTATCGCAAACGTTCAGCCATCTGATCATGGAGACTCCGAATCACGATGATTGCCGAATGAAAGATAGTCTCAATGCAGATGAGGAGTTCTCGCGAATCCTTCACCGATGGCACGACTGTCCGCATGGATCGTTCGATGAAGCCACGGGCAACCACGAGGCCTTACGCAGGGCGACGGAATTTCTGATCGGCGGGTTTTGAGACGCAGGCCGAACACTTCACATCATGAGTATTGGTGCGACGGCACTGATTTTGTTCAATCGCATTGCGGCGACCATCGATATTACTTTGGTGACGCGCGCGTTTTATTCCGATCAGCGTGCAAACGCCATGTGGCTTGCCCCTTTCGAACTGTCGCTCGCGTATTCACCAACCGACTTTGGAATACCCACTTCGGCGACGCTACGACTGGGACACGTCTGTCGTAAACACACGATTTCCCGTTGGTTTCCTGTTGGGCGAACGTACCGTCTTTACGCCATCGCCCACTCGTTTTTTGCCAATCGGCCATCTAGCGATGATGGGTGGGCAGCGAATGTTACACTCTGTCCGTACAATGAGGCGGAACAATGTCATGTACGGCGGAACGGCTGGCGGCGTTCTTCGCAATGGTTAGATCACTTTCCGTGCCCCGTGATGTTCGACGTTCTACCAATAACAAATATATAGTGAGATCCAAATGAACCGTCCTAGTTTCGTTTGTCATTTGGTCTTCAGTATGATTGTTGCGATCACTTCTGAGTTGCCCGCGCAGGACGCCATGCCGGACCCGACCGCGCGGCGACAGTTCAACCAAGTGTTCGTCAAGGTCGTCGTGCCTGTTACCTCTCGCACTCCTAAGCAGGGCGGTCCTGTCGTTGAATCCTGGGTTGTGGAACAGCTCAAACAACTCGGTGAGTCCGAGTACTTTGCCGTCACGGACTGGGTGCCTGTTCGTGATGGGCTGCTTGAGGACGATACAGTTGACAATCACGTATGGGATGGTCGTCTTAAAGGAGAGCACGGCTTTTGCCCTGTCGGAGGAGACATTCCGCATCGGAAAAACGGTCGCTTGCTGGTTCGTGTCGCTGGCTGGACGCCAGTCGGTGGCGAGGCGAATATCACGCTGTCGGATGAGCCTGGCAATCGGGCTGTTGGACCGGTGCGGTTGCTTGTTGGCAAAGAAACACGGGGTAAGATCGAAGAGGGGCTCCCGTACGTAGCAGTCCTCATTGCGCCTCCACCTCCGGAAGAGAATATCAGGTCACGCAGCGATGCCGAGTAGATAGGACATTCGCGTGCACCTTAGGACGCGACGTTGGGTGATGAGGATTTGTGGTAACGGAGCTGGCGGGTGCCCTCCTTCCTTCAAGCACCACCAACAAAGGAAGCTAATGCCATTCGTCTCTGCCAGCCATCATCCGCTCCATTTGAGGGTGGGAGCGACCGATAGACGGCTCCGACGAAGGCAGCAAGAGAACCGTGTTTCAAGTGTTTTCCTGAGCCCTCTTCGCCTCGCCGTCGCATTGGTCCAGCGTGCGCGTCCATTGGGCTGATGCGACAAAGGGGCGAAAGGGGCGGCCCCGCTTTGCTGAGCCCATGCTGCGATCTGGCTCTCCCGCTCACGGAAACCTCGGATGGGCCACAAGTTCGACGTCGCTCACACACCAAGGCGAGCTGGATCCCAAGATTTGCTGATAGAGTTCGTTGTCTTGCACGGTGGTTTGTCTTCGCAGAGAATTCTACCGAATCCACGAACTTCCCGGATGGACCATTAATTCCCCTTGGTGTGCAATTTTTGCAACCGACCACCTAGTATTTAGGACATCCCGTGTGGCCATTTTCGATCAATAAGAAAGCAAAGCCCGTTCCCGCAGTCCGTTGTGGAGACATCGATGTCACTTGGAATAGTGAGTTTCTGTGGTGGGAGTTTTCTAGTGGCGATATCGACTATTCCCTTACCGACAACCCCGTCTTTGACACTTCTCTATTGCCAGAACTGCCCAAGGTCGCGAAATGGCTTGTGGACTTAAGGTCTGAAATCGATGACGAGATCGAGAAGCATCTCGAAGGTTGGTGTGATTGGAACGGGAAAAAGGATCTGATGGGAATCGATGTTTCTTGGCTGGTTTCCAAGGGCGAAGTTGATGTATCATATGCTCACGAAGACTGGGCCGACCTCGGCGTTAATATTGTCATCACGGATGGAAAAATCACTCATTCCTATGCAGCGGATTAAGTTGAGTTCAATGCTCATCAAAAATTACTATACCGCAAAGGCGTGAGCCGGATCATTTGCCGCAACTGGAATCGAAGTTAGTCGCTCGTACCTGGTTTCGGCAGGATCACCAGGAAGCCACGCAGTTACGATCCATGCTTGAAATCGATAATCCTACCGAGTTGCGATGGAAGCGGAGGCTGGATGCCAGTGCGAGCCTACGTCGCAAATTCAAGGCCATCGCGAAATGGACGGTCGGGCTCGTGATTGTTGCTGTCGGTTCATTCACCGCCGCTTTTGTCGTTCGTATTGGTCTCGCGATTCCGAATCCACTGTCTCCGCATGTCGCGTATGTTTCAATCGCCGGCGCGTTTATCGGTGGTGTTGGTGGCTTCACCGGATACTACTGCATTGTGAATTCAATGGGTAAAAGTTTCCCTAAATTGGCGAAGAGAGATTGGACTGAATCGCTTGCACCAAAAATTTTGGCATACGCATTGGGGAATCCTTGCGCGGTGCATTGTTCACATTTGAGTTGGAATTTGTTTCGATTGTCTTTGTCGCATCGCTCATTGGGTCAACGGCTGTCTTCGCTGTCTACTGGTACCTTGTTCGTCCCCTTGTTCCACCGCGAGTCCCCGTAATTCACAACGGTGGGTAGCGTGTCGCATACCGAGGGGCCACACGCCGATTTTGGCTCACTATCCGAATCGCTTTAGGCTTAGTGATAGGATGTGCTAAAGACATGCATGGAGCGAAGTTGCGGAGCCGAGCTTTTAGAGGCGATTCGCCCATCGTCGTTGTTCCGTTCTGCGTCGCATTGCAAAGTTAATGGGTGATTGATCATGAGTCGCTGTAATCCGTACTCTCCATCAGCATTGGCACCGATCGCCTCGGAGCGGATTCGATTTCGGGACCAGCATTTACTCCTGCAGGCTCTCCTATTCTCAATGTTTTATTTCGTGGGTTTTTGCTTGCTCGTTGCCGTTGTTTCGGGCCTCACCGAGGTGCCTCAAGTGTTTGCCGGTGTTTTGGAGGACTTCGCTGGTATATGGCTGCCGCAATTGATCTTTGCTCTTATTCCGTATGTTACGGTACGCGCCCTAACCATCGGCCGTTTTGTTCGCCCATCATGTTGGTCGTTCTGTTTAGCTGGCGTCGTGACATTTCCTTTTTTTCATTTCTACGCGACCGCGTTGATTAGGGACTGGGATACTCCTTTGATCTACAATGTCATCGCCCATCTACTAAGTGTCATTTCCGCAATCGTGATCGAATTTTTGGTGCTTGCCTATTTCGGTAGACTGGTTAAGCAATGCCAAAACGCAGGGGCATAGATTGCAACGGAGGCTGTGAGTTGCTGTCGTTAAACAGTCGCTCGCTTGGTCCCGCTGATTCGCATCATTTCCAGACTGAATCGATGGTCGTCACTGAATCGGAACGATTAACGCTTCGGCATGCTCTACCCGACGATGTTGTTGCAATGCGAGCGGTTTTCGGTGATGCCGAAGTTATGCGATATGGTGATGGCCCAAAATCGGATAGATGGGTTGTTTCGTGGATCACGCAGATGAATCACAGCTACCGCGAACACGGGTACGGGCTCTGGGTCGTCACATTCAAGCCATCAGGGTTGCCAATCGGATACTGCGGGCTGACTTGGTTTCCCAGCATCAATGGTCAACCGGAAGTAGAGGTTGGGTACCGTTTCGCACGGAAGCATTGGGGTTTCGGGTATGCAACAGAATCCGCGATTGCGGTTCGGGACTATTCTTACATTGATCTCGGATTGAATCGCTTAATTGCAATCATTGACCCCGAAAACCGACGATCGATTCGCGTCGCAGAAAAGGTGGGGATGCAATATGAAGGTGGTGTGATGCTTCCTGGCTATTCGCATGCAGACTCTGTCTATGCATGCCATCGGTAGCAATGGGAATGCTTTTAGGGCAACAATACCTGGGCCCAAGATGGAAGCAGCGGAGTCCGAGGTATCTGAGAGATTGGGGTATAATGGTTGGCCGATGATCGAAATTGTTGCTCGCCAGAGACCGCTCCCTCATGATCAATGCCCGGTCGTCTGCCCTGCGGGGAACGGAGGCTTGCGTAGTTTTCGAAGTAGAGCATCAATCGTGCCTCGATGGTGCCGACTGTCAGTCTGCCTTAGTGAACGCTTTTCGGTGGAAACGGAGGATCGGTACTACGCATCGGCTTTGCTCGTCACGACAACGTTTGAGGCTTTGCTGGTTGTAGCGCACCAGCTTCCTCGGTCACTTTCGGCTGCTGCATATTTCGTTGTTTGTCAGGGTTGTTTCATGTGCGGATTGTACTTTTTACCCAGGAGACGCCCTTCGTGAATTCTCGACGTGTCATGACAAAAACGCTCGTTATCTTCGCTGTCTTTTTCGGTGGTGTTGTCATTTCGGGGGGCGTGTTGTATCGAGCATGGGTAACGGCGAACGGACTTGAGGCCGCACAAAAATGGGCGAGAATGTCCGCGCTTCCAGAGACTGCGGCTTGTTTGCATGTTGAAACAAGGGGTGGACCTTTCACTCGTGAATTCACTATTCAATTCAATGCACCGTCTGACGACCTGAATTCGTGGCTCAACCGTTTACCGGGAACGTCTAAACTGAATCCGGTCATCAAAGGGAGGTTTCGGGTTTACAATGTTGAACCAGGGAATGGCGCGATGCACGCTGAGGTGACTGTCGACGATGGTGCAAATTTGGTCGTGATTCACACCTTCTGGAGCTAAGTTGTTGGGGAGTAATTTCATCAGGCTGACAGCGATTGTAGGGCTTGCCATTGGCGACCTACACGAATCTTGTATGTCGAAGATGTAGCTGCTAACCGATCAAAACGTTGCCAAGCTACAGGACAAAGTCAAGTAATTGGTTCTTTGTGTGTTCCGTTTCCCGTATGTTTCGACTGTTTCTACCGACCGCCGAATGTCGTGTAGAATGTAGAGCGAAAGGATGTGGGGCGGGTGTCCAAGTCCAGTGTTGGGATGTGGGGCGTCACTTGTCGCCCGATCCTCACCGACGATTTTCGGTCTCGTGACTCATGAACATTGCGGCGTGTTTTGGGGCACGGACGCCGTCCAGTCGTTTAGGCCTTAGTTAGGTCAATCCTCTATCGGAGTAACAGAATGGTTTATCTGCTTTCGTTTTTTTCGCTACTTGCTGTGATGAGCGTCTGTGCGATTTTTCTGATACGACTGATCGAACGTCGGTTTACTGCGTACACAAGCTTTCAGGTAGCCTTTGCAGGATGCTTTTCTGCGGCAATCGGCTGGGAACTTTTTTTCTTGATCGATTCGCTCATGTTCGGAGGGATGTACAATCCCGAGGTGCATTCTTACGGTTCTGGGATTGCTCCTGCGGCAACACTTTTCTGCGTCCGAGTCGTATTCCACACCGTGGTGTTTTTGGGGGTTGCCACTCTGTTGCGTCGTTTGAAACCATGGTTTTATCAGGGTACGCAATCGCCGATTACTTAAACTTGAGTGACGGATTGCCATATTGGGACGGAGCTGCCATTTTGGTTTGTGATTATAAGTTCTTGGCGCCTGGGGGCTGCGTCATTCGCAGCCAAAGAATGGCTTTGGTAGACAAAACACCGCCCACTGCGCATCACTCTACTTGATTCGTTAGCGAATTGAGATACTTTGCGCGGTTACACTGAACCATATTATTAACGGTGGGTAGTGCGATGCTAGGGCGTTTACGATTGTCGATCGTTCCGCTGGCTTTGTTGGCAGTTTGGCTGGTATACGTTGCCATTGGATACGCCCAGTCGCGATTGGAGCACGAGGAAATTGCATCTGACTTGCACATGGAGAACCGAACGTTTTATACGCTTCCAAATGCGATTAGCTCTCCTTGCCGTGTGGATGGGGAGGAACGCCGTCTTGTCGTGGGCGTATCTGACGAGAACTACCTGGTTTGTAGTATCGTTCGCAACTTGCTCGTTTCAGATGCGCGTGCAGATTGGAGGGTTGATGTCTGCTTCCGTCCGGACCTTGAGCCCAATTCACCGCGGCTCCCCATATGGAAACCGTTAAAAAATTTTCCTGCGGAGGCGGACCTGAAGATTTTTCAGACGGAGGCACTTGCGCAGCCGTGGGTATGCTGGGATCGTCTAAATGGCACGGATCCAATTATGGATGAGTGACCGTGCCGAGCAAGTGAGCCGCGGCATTAAGTCTATTGGGTTAACTAAGCCCTCGCCCCGACCGCGTGACCTTCACCGAATCGCAATGGAATTGAGCACCGCTGGGGCTCGGAACCCACGGAGGATACGAAAAGTACGAAGGATGGAATTGAAGACTCGCCCTACCGTGAAAGAGAGTTCTGTATGAAATTGACCGCGGGTTGGGGCCCAGGCTTGTCGAATCGGTGGATGAATTTAGACTCACTTACGAGCTTGCTCACAACGAAATTCGAATTTAATTTCAACGTGCCGAATCTGTCGGATAAGTCAGGCGATCTGTTCTCTATTTGCTTCGTGGGTTCAACTGTCTCCACCGACTGCCGCGTGCATTGTAGAGCCACCGGGGTTACGACGGACCGCCCAGTCAAGTTGTGTGAAGCGTACGAGTGATCGTCGTCATCTTTCGCCACCGGAATTGGGGATGTCCAAGCAGGGAGCAATCCGAACCGTACTACTGATTGTGATCGTACTCGGTATTTCTTTTGCCGTGTACACAGCCATTCATACGTACCGAAGTCTTCCGGAGGCATACGCGGCGTGGGATACCGGGACATTACTCGTTGCTTACATGCAAGTGAACGGTGATCAGTGGCCGACAGATTGGGATGATTTGGTCAGCGTTCGCGATTCAAGCCGGCCGATGATCTTTTCGGGCGGCTACACTTCACGCGGTGAGTTTAGCGATAATGGTGAGGTGAAACGTCAGCTTTCCAAGTACGTATCGGTGGACTGGAGCTACGAACCGTTTTCAGGAAGTTTAGCGAATCCCGTCACTCGATTGGATGGTTCAAAGTTTGACGTTGTGTGGGTAAGTGGTGAGCCGAACGAGATGATCCGGACATACGTTCAACATGTTGTTGGCACAAGGCGATAAGCAGCGTTGATACGTTGTCGAGCTGCGATGACTACATGCTAGAGATTCAGCGGCAGAAGATTGGGCCTTTGCTAGATTCGTGTGCGCGTGCAGCGTGTTGCTTCGGGACTCGCTCAATAGCATTGGGAATCGTAGTGCCGCAACCGTCACTGATGTGGTCCGGAGGTAGGTTATTTCTTTGTTCCGAATTGAAGTACGGCGCTAGCCCACTTATCGAAAAGCGAACGTTTTTGGTATGGATTCTGGAGCGATTGTCTGTCTCTCATGCATGTTCAACACCGTTGTAAGTCACGGACTTGGTATGATGTATCCATCGCATTGATGAACTGCGTTTGTTCATCTCACGGAAATCGAGTCATTGTTGTGTCATTGGAATTGGACTCTGGAATGCATGCACCATGAACTTTGCAATTTTGGGGCGTTGTTTTGGCTGAACTTACGCGTATCGACCACAAGTCTAACAATCCGTACGAGCCGACCTGCACGGAAAGTGCTCCGGTGGAATCAGGGATCCACTATCTTCTACAGATCGTATTGTTCATTTTTGGTGCGGTTGCCGGTCTCGGGGTGTTCATTTGTTACTACCATGGTATCGATTCGGTCGTTGCTGATACGAAAAATGAGCCGATGCGTTTACTGGGACCAGTGATACTGTTCGCCTTGATCGCGGTTCCGGTGTCATCGATTTCGCTTTGGCTAGTCAAGATTCAGGCTTCACGGGAAGTGGTCGCTTGTAGAGCCATTGCTTCTGGAGGTTTGTTCGGATTGTTCGTGCTTCCAGTAGATCAATTACTGCATCACGTCGGGTTCTCACTGGGGACACCGCTGCAGGGCGTCACCCGTACACTGAGCTTCTTTGCAGCGACCGTGATCTGTGGAGTACAGACTATGTTTGCGCAGCGGATCTTTGACCGGTGGTGGGAGAATGTCATAAAGCGGCGGAGGAATAAAACGCGATAGACGCCGGTTTTTGCGTCCCATTGGGTAGTCGGTTCGTGATGCGTTGTTTTAGCTATCTTTCATCGGCAATGGGTGATTAGTCCGCAGTGATGCTTGTTTTTCGATTCATTTCACTCAGCTTGGTTTGCAGATTTTCAAGCTTGGCGGTTGGATTTGTAGGAGCCAAGTCAACTAATTTATGAGCTAATGCTTTGTTCTGATGGGATCATTTTTGCTTAATCATCGTTCTCATCGAAAAAATATGTTGATCTTAGACTTGAGGGAGAATCATTGCGAGACAACCGGCTGATGTGGTGGTTTAATGATGGTGTCCAACTCGCATAGTAGCGTTTAGGATTTGATTCGATTGTCCTCTTAAAAGGGTCCCAAATGTCATCGCAGCAGTATCTCGAACGGCGCCTTTCTGATCTCGAAAGAGAGGCTCGGGTTTGGCGTCGAATCGGTTTGGGAGCCCTCGTCAGTGTGGTTCTCTTTTCGGCAGTCGCGGCAACTCATACCGCGGAGACGCCGGAGGTTGTTCGTGCGAAAGAATTCCAGTTGGTCGGGAATGATGGAAAGATAAGGGGGGCCTTTCGAACACTTGGAACCGACAACGTTCAGCTTCGGATGTACGGCGCGGGATCAGAAGTTGCCTTGGTTGCAAACGATCAACGCGCGATTCTCCATTTAATTAACGACCAAAAATCGAGTCAGGCGTTGATCGAAGCGTATGGCAAAGGAGGCGCGATCGCTTTGTCGCGAGCAAACGGACAAGATCGCGCGAGCGTTCAGATTAACGGCGGAAGTGCAGGTTCCTTTGTTTTGGTTGAACCGACGGATGGGCCCAAAGTTCAGCTGCCCGAGTGACAGGTCAGCAGCGGTCGCTTTGTTTCGCTAGGGCTTCGTCAACCTTTGAAATCAGGAATAGCCGCCCGGCGTAATCCCCGGTTTTTTGTGCAATAACCGGGGCCAGCACCGGTCGACTGATGAGCCGAACCCAAACATTTGGTCTAGACGGAGCATTATCGGTCCCCTATGGAAAACACGCGGAAAGCAAACTTCGCGATCGCCGTTGTGCCCGTTTCGGCTCCGTTATCGACAATACGACGGCATGGCGAGTCGTCAGTCGGGCGACCACTGGCAAAAAACGATGCGTGAAGAACTCTGCTCTTTCGATGATGCTCGTTAAATTGATAAACGCATGTCGGACGTTTTAACTTTCACCGACTTGTTCTGGATCACGCCATGTTGCATTCAAATGCAACGTCTCGCCGCATCGCCCACTCTCGATGCACAATAAATGAGTACCTGACGATCGTTGCTCGGTCGCCGAGGTAACTGTGTTGCACCGGTTGCGATCAAAATTTCGCATTTCATTTTTCCGCTGCCTTCGACGCTGCGCCGTTGGCTGCTGTTTGTTGATGCTACTGACGGTGGCGGCGAGAAACTCGATTGTGCGATTCGTCGCCGAGCATGGTGCGAGCTACGCCCTCGGCACGCGAGTAGAAATCGCATCGGTAGAAATCAATTGGCATCGATGGACGGTCACGGGACTTAGTATTGAGGAGCCCTCGGTAGCAGGGGAATACCAAGTCACTGTCGATCGCGTCAGCGTTGTTCCTTCGTTCGGGAGAGGGTTTCGTGAAGGTGTTTGGGTTGAATTAGTTGTCATTGACCAACCCAAAGGCCATCTGCGCTTCGATCGTGATGGGAAGCTATTGAGTGTTTTCCCGGAATCAGAAAGCTCGGAAAGTGCGGCAATCGGCACGATCCCGGTTCACAACGTCATTGTCAAAGAAGCTTCGCTCGCGATCCATCAGATTGGCAAACAGACTTTGGTCGTTGATCAAGTTGACCTTTTTGTCAGGTGTGCGGACCGCATTCAGGCCCGTTGTCGGATCGGAAGGCTTTTCGGTGGTGAGCTTGCAGCCGGAGGGGATTTTGACGCCAAGGATTTTTCAGGGCAAAGCTGGGTCGATTTGACCGGGATTCGGTTAGAGACACAAACGCTTGCCAAGCTTCCATTCGTGCCTGAGTCGATTAACGCCGAGCCATCATATGCTAACGTTGATCTTAAAGTTCACAGTCTCCATCCACCCCTCGAAGCGGACCTATTAGATCAGCAAGTTGAGTGTGTCCTTCGGATAACCGATGTCACAACCGAGCGTTTCGGCGTCCTCTGTGACGAAGCTTTGCTTGAGTCAAAGTTTGTCGATCGAATGGCGCGTGCGAAGCTAACGGCTAATCCATTCGGGAGTCGATTTTCGATCCGATCCGAGGCAGATTGGAAAGCCATAAACCCGAGGGTAACGGTCGATCTTCGAATGGAGCCCTTTGGCCTTGGCGATGCTGCAAACGAGATGGCACAAGTCTTGGCTACCGACTTTCCCGCATTGGCGAAAATTCCAAAGCTGGGTTCGGTTGTCGAGGCCGTCGCGCATGCATCGGTGGAAATGGTCGGAAGACAGCTCAAGTTTTCTGGGCAATCGACGGTCGAATCAAGCAATAACCAGATCGCGTCGATCAAGCTGCCCTCGATTTCATTCAACTCTGAAGTGCATGGGACAGCTCCGTTTGACGATTTTGCCGCCCTCGATGGTGCAATGAAAGGCGGTGTGAATATAGCCGCGTTCGAACTAAATGAGCTTGCCGTCGGCGTTGGTATGCCGGAGGTGTCCGGCGCTGTGTCTGGCGGTTTGGATTTTGAAATCCCGCTTCAGACCGTGACTCGAATAGAAACATTGGTAGCGAAGGCTGGGGTGCACCTCGCAAAGGTTTCCGCATTTGATTTTGCTTTGGACGAGACGTCGATTCGTTGTCATCTCGACCAAGGCATCGCGACGATCCATAGTGATCCGATTTCGATCCGAGATCCAGAAGCAGAGTTGGTCGCGCAACTTCGGCCGGCAGCTCAAGTTGCCCTCGTCGGTGAAGCGAAACTTGCAACGGAACTGTACTGTCTGGTGCAGCCTACTGAATCGGTGATTCGGCGATTCGGTCTAGAGTCTCTCGATCCTCGAGGTAGGTTGGAAACGCATGTTTTGGCACGTTGTCCGCTCGAGCATGTAGCGCGGGCATCAGATTGGAACGTCACGGCCGGCATCCAATCGACTGAGGTGAGGCTGGTCGGGGAAAAGCTTTCGGATATCGCATGGGAAATCGAGATTAGCCGTGGAGCGGTCACAGCGCCCCCGGTCAACCTTCGATGGCGAACTTCAAATGCGTCCTTATCGATCGATGGTGATATTGGAGACGATGTTCGAGTCGAGGGAACGTTTGCAGTTGATTCCATCTTATTGCAAGAAGTCAGTGCGATTGTTTCGAGGTTTTCTCAGACGCCATTGCCTTTGTCCGGCAGTGCAGCGATCGACGGGACCTTCGAATTGCATACCAGTCCGGGGAAAGGAACGTTCACAGCGATCGCAGCCGGTGAGGCGAAACTTGCAGATGCGACGTATGCGCGCAGTGACATCGGTGACGCGCGATTGAGTTGGAGCTTAACCCCGGAAGGTTTGTCGCTGGAGACAGGGTCAGATGATTTCCTGGGTGGGAATTTTCGGATCACCGCTGACATGAATCAACTCGATTGGACGACGACCCAAGTCCAAGGAAAGTTTTCAGAAATTGACGTCCCCGCGCTCGTCGCGATCTCTGGGCAAACGTTGGCATCGACGGGGGTTTTACAGGGTGGTTTTTCGGTGACGTCGCTGGCAAGTTTGGAGGAACTAACCGGGCAAGCTTGGGTGGAAACGAAACAAGTGTCGATCGAGCAAATTCCACTGCAGCTTGATCGAGCGACGGTCACGTTGAGTGAGCAAGCGGTGCTCGCGGAGGTTGACGGTAGCGTGTTGTACGGTCGATTTACGGGAAGCATGAGCACGAGGCTTGACCAACTAATCGAGTTTGCTTCGCAGCCGACGATGGTGATCGAACAAGCTCCTGTGGTTGGGAGAGTCAAGTTAGTCGGTTTGGCTTTGGATCAAGTTGCATCCACATTCAGACTCAGCCGGGAACTTCGCCGGGTTGGCGGCAGTGTATCGGGGGAGTGTGTGCGTGATGCAAGTTCGTTAGATGGGCGTCACCTTTGCCGAGTGTCAGGATCGCTTGAAAATTTACGCTATCAGGGTGTCGGGCTTTCGCAGATCTGTTCTTTGGATGCGGTCATTCACCGCGATCGGATCGAGCTGAATCGTCTCCAAGGGCGATTCGCGGATGGACGAATTAACGGAACGGGCATGCTCACAATCGGAGCTGTTCCGTCTGGCTATTTCGATTGTGTGGTGAGCCGTGTTAATCTGCGACGGGCGGCGTCGGCGGTTGGTGTCAATGATATTTCTGGTTCCGCAACATTGCGACTGCGAAGCCGCATTGGGCCGGTAATCACCGGACACGCAGACGTGCAATTAGATCACTTAGTGGCTGCGGGAGTCGGCGTTCGTCAAGCGACGTTTCCGATTGATTGGAGCTTTCGCCCCACCAGCACGACGGCACGTTGGCAGTGTCGGGCGGGACGTTTGTCGGTCGGCGGGGGTACTGTCCGTATCGCGACGGAGGGACGATACACTAGAAGTCTGGACATGGTCACGTCGGTGCAGGTCCAACGCGTCGATTTATCGAAGTTAATGCAACGCGGTTCGATCGGATCGGGCATCATCGACGGAGAGGTTTCGCTGCGGGCAAAGCATGCTCGATCGATCAACGACTTCGTCGGCACGTATGACTTTGAAATGTCGAACATCGAGGCGTTGCAGTTTCCGGTTCTCGATCAGCTACCGAGGATGGTTTCGCTGTCAGCACCGACACCGGGAAAGGGACAAGACGGTGCGATCGCCTACGGACGTATCGGTGGGGGCATCGTACATATCGAAGAAGTCGCGGTGTATCAAAGCAACGTCCAGGTCATGGTGACCGGAAAAGCGAACTTCAATCAGAAGTTGGACTTGGATGTCGTCGCGAGTACCAGTTCGGATAGTCCGACGGATCAACTCGTTTCGTTGCTTGATTCGCCGTTAATGCTCGCCGCCCCGGCACCGGTGGCGTTGATCGTCAAAGCAAACGAACTGCTGAAGGATCGAGTGGTGAATGTTCACGTCGGGGGAACGGCTAGCCGCCCTGTCTTGCGATTGCAAACGGGGAAGCAGCTTGGCCAAAACGCGGTCAAGTTCTTTTTGGCGAATAGTTTCGGATCGACCGTGACCGGTCTGGCCGAACTGAAAAGCAAACAACAACGACGATAGTAAGTAGATCAAAGATGGATCGAGAAATGATTACCAGTTGTAGCGTGCGTTCGTTCGCGATCGCCTTGTTATTGATCGTGATAGGTTTCAGTCAGGTGGGATGCCGAACAGCCGCATCACTCGGCCTGCCGGTTTCGGCCGGGGGCCATCCGCTTCTGACCGCGGCAAGTCAGCGTCGCCAGCTAGCTGGCCATCCAGGCACAATTCCGACGGAACTTGCCAAGCAGAGTTTGCCATCACATCGTGTCGAGGCCGGGGATGTGTTAGTGATTGAGCCGAACGATTTCAATTCACCGATCCGCTTGTCTTCCGATCAAACGGTTCAGCAAGACGGCACGATTGAGCTGGGCAGTTATGGTCGCTTGAAAGTTGCCGGGTTATCCGCCGAAGAAATTCAGTCGCAGGTTCAGAACGTTGTCACGCGAACAGAGCTGGCAAAACGACAACGTCAAATCGAACTTGCGTCCCATCGCGGCAACGCGTCGGGGATGCCAAATGAGTCGGCGGGGCAAGAGGACTATGGCGTCACAGTTCGGTTGGTGAATAATGAAAGTGCACTGTTCTATGTCATGGGCGAGGTCAATGCACCGGGATCCTATCCCTTGGTCGGTCATGAAACAGTCCTTGACGCGATCATTGCCGCTGGTGGTTTGACCGACCGTTGCAATGATCACAAAATCATATTAACTCGTCCGCAGGCTGACGGGCAAGAACGGGCGATCTATCCGGTGTGCTACCAGCAGATACTGCAGCTGGGAGATGTGACTACGAATTACCAGCTGATGCCCGGAGATCGGATCTATGTCCCCAGCATGTCGATTTGGGAAGACGTCAAGCAGAGCGTCGCGTGGGGCAAGGAAAAGAGTTGTCCCCACTGCCGCGACTATTCCGTGAAAGAATGATGTGCCCTCGAAAGTGTTGAACGGTGCGATCGATCGCTAACCCTGGTTTGATTGGTCAGGTCGTCGACGCCGTCTGGTCGAAGGCAGACGGCATACGTCCGTTCGCGGAGAAGCGCCGATGCCCATTGGCCCGAGATTGATGTGGGCATCCGGACCGAATGGATGACTGACGCTGTGGCAATGCGAACGAGCCTTGCTACAATCCTGGGCAGTAACCGGCGATTTTCGGAAACCTTGACTTACCTCGTCAGCAACGCGGTGTGTCGTTGGGCGGGAGGATATCCGAGCCGGTTGAGCCAGCAATGACCTGAAAGCGACGTCTCCTTGGTGCTTCGCGTTTGCCTTGGTCAGTAGCCAGCCGATTTCAATTTCAATCGTGAGCGCTGGTCTTTCTTCTTGATTGGGACGCGCCGAATCGTATTTTGGGCATGTGATGCCCAGACCTGTCTCTTAGACTTAGTGAGCTAAACTTTGTCATTGTAGAAATTTGCCGGATCGTCCTCCGGAGCCCTGTCATTGGAGAGGCCGGAAAGCGCCGGCAACGTTGACGAAGATAAAATTTGAAACAATCATGAACCACGTGAAATATCCGAATACCGTACAGAAGCTAATTCGAAGTCACCGTCTACGCTCCAACTGCCTGAGCCTGGTCTTTGGGGCGGCATCGATCGTTGGATCGGCGATTTGGGATGCTGATTTGAAGTCGGTTGTTGCCGGCGAACCGACCTGGGGCAGGTTCTTGAACGCCGCCCAGCAAACTGAGGTTAAGCTGCCACGGGAGTGGGCTCCCGATAAAAACATCGCATGGACGTCAGAAATCGAAGGGTATGGTCAATCCACGCCGATCGTCGCGGACGACCAAGTCGTTGTGACTTCGACCAGTGGCGAAAACAAGGACAACTATCACGTCACGTCATTTAATTTGGCGGACGGAAAGAAACGCTGGCAAGTCGATTTGACGAACCCGTCTCCTTTTAAGAATTCTCCAATGGTCAGCCGTGCCGCTCCTTCGGCGATTGCGACGTCGAACGGGTTTGTGGCGTTTTTCGAAGGCGGAGTGATAGCCGCGATCTCGGCGGATGGGAAAACGACTTGGGAAAAGAACCTTGTCGAGCAGTACGGTCCCATCGAAGCCCGGCATGGATTGGCGGCATCGTTGGAAGCGAATGACAAGCATGTGTTTGTCTGGGTCGAACGCAGCGACGATCCATATGTTCTGGCGATCGACCCCAAGACCGGTGACGAAGTTTGGAAGGCCGCCGGAGTTGGAGCGACATCTTGGGCTTCACCACGGTTGATCAGCGTAGGTGATTCGCAGCACTTAGTGTGCAGCGCGAGTGGCAAAATTATTGGAATCAACCCGGCCAATGGCGAACGACTTTGGTCCTTCGATGGCGTTTCAAACAACACGTCATGCACGCCGATGCCGGCTGGGAATGGACGTTTCTTGATCGGAGCCTCTGATGGACGCGGTGAGACGACTGCCGGAGTTGCCGCCGCGTCGAATGGTTTGATCGAGATCGCTCCAAAAGACGACGGAAGTTTCGTTGTCGGTTACAAGTGGCAAGCAAAGAAGGCGACGTCCAGTTTCGGCAGTCCCGTGGTGGCGGGAGATACCGCGGCGATCGTTAACCGAGCCGGCGTTCTGTATCGCCTTGATTTAGAAACGGGCGAACGTGTCTCGGTCGATCGCACGAGTGCGGGAGGAATCTGGGCCACACCTTTGGTCGCCGGTGATTTAATCTACTTGTTCGGATACAAGGGAACGACGTCGGTGATCTCACTTACCGATGGCGAAGAGGTGGCTGAAAATCGCTGCTGGAAAGCCGATGCGGAGGAGTCGCGTTTTGGTAGCGGCAAGGTCCTTTACGCTGCTGCACCCGCATCGCCGTATCTGCTGATCCGTCGAGGCGACCGGCTTTACGCGATCAAGTAGACCGAATGCCCCCGCGTCGTTTTGCTCAATCTACTCTTGCGATCCAGCAAAGCATCGCCGTGACGCATGGATTACCCGATGCCCGTAACAATGCTCGGGCGGGGAGCTTTTTGGGGGGCCTTCTCGAAAAAGAACGCCAAGCGAGTTGACAAAGGCATTAAATCCCGTATCTTGATGAGAGTGATTCTCATTACCAGTTACTTCCGACGCAGCCAGCCAATGACCGGTATCCGCGGGTGACGCCCCAGTCGCACTCGTTCTGGTCGAGTAGCACGCCACGCAGAAGCCCCACTCCGATCGGTTGTCAATTCAACATTCATGAATGTTGAACTGCCGGTGACGGCGACATTCCGGTGCAACATGCGAGGTTGACGATGGCTTTAATACACTTGATGGCTCACGCCCCAAACAAATCTGGGGTCGAAGCGACGTTGGGAACGGCCGCATCTCATTGGCAGGTGCGCGACTACGAGGGAGTCGTTCGGCTTCTCGAACCGTTTCAGAATGAGGTCCATGCGGTGCGGACCGAAGTTACGGTCGAGGCATTGCAGTTGCTCGCTGATGCTTATCGTTTGCAGGGTGATCAACGATCGGCACTCTTGGCGATCGAAAGGGCGGTTCAAGTCCAACCGCGTTCGACGGAATTGAAGATGATGCTCGCATCAGCATACGCCGATCAAGGTCAGCGGGATGCGGCGCGCGATGTGTATCTTCGCTTGGCCGCGCCACGCGATCTTCCCGCAAACATGATGTTGCGGATCGCTCGCGGGATGAACCGGATCGGCGAAATTGAGTTGGCGTCGCAGGTATGCAACTGGGCCCTGGCGAAGAGTCCTAATGATGCCGCGGTGGTGTTTGCGATGGGGATTTATTTGCTGCGGCTTGGCGAACCGGTTTATCGCACCGAAGCATTGATGATCAAGGCACTCAAGATTTGCCCCGGCGAGCCGCACTACAGTGCAGCTCTGGCGGCACTGATGTTTCGCATGGACCGAGCAGGCGAAGCGATTCAGATTCTTCAGACACTGGACCTCGAAGGGTTTCGTCGAATCCAATGCAAACGATGTCTCCAATTTCTCGCGGCATCGCTATTTAAGATTGGCGAAACTCAACTTGCCAGCCTCTGTACAGCAGCGTCCGCCCAGCAGAAGAACCAATCACTGCAGACTCAAACGCCGGTCTGCTTTGAATGGTCAATGGACTGACCTTTGGAAGGTTGCTTCCACCGAGTTGTTGGCTTGTTTTGCATACGTTGGTTCTACAGCTTACGTCAACACTCGGTGGGGGCGACCACAGTGTCTTCTGGCTTTTGTTTGCCCCATGTTTAATCGCCGACCTTGTCTCATGCGGAGGCAAACTACCGCGCAGAGACGATTGGAACGGCGATTTCCGATGGTACGAATCAATTCGCTGTTACGGCTTAAAAATGAATACTTCAGAAAAACGTCTGCGTGTGCAATCACGTCATGAAGAAACGGACGATTCAATCAGTCCGTCCTTAATCGATCATCAGTTCGATCAGCTTTCCGGCGGAAAGTCAGAAGTCAAAATCTGGCACGAAGGCCAGTGTTACTCATTAAAGCGAACGAAGGCCGGACGTCTCGTATTGCACAAATAGAAAAAGCTATGACTACCGAGATGCTATACGCCGAACTTTCGCAATCGATCGAAGATGGTTGTGTGGAAGACGCGATCGAAGGACTTGATGCGATCTGCCGCTTGAACCCCGAGGATGGCGGTGCGTTTGAGCTCCGCGGCTTGCTTGCCGCGCAAACCCAACGCCCCAATCTTGCGGTACTTTATTTAGAACGTGCCGATCAACTGACCGTGTTGGAACCGCTTTCGTATCGGATTCTTGCGTTTTCCTACATCGCCGTTGGTCGTGAAAAGCAAGGCGTTGAGTTGTTGTGCCGGATTGCAGTTAACTTTGCAGATCAGCCGTGGTTCAATCGGCTTGTCGCACGTGATTTGCTGTGTCGGGGCTATCCGGATTTCGCCAGTGATGCCCTGATACAAGGGATCGGAGCTGTCCCATCGGAATCAGAAACGTGGCACGAGCTTGCGGCCGTCCAATCGGTTCAAGGTGAATCGCCGGAGAAGTGCTTGGATTCGGTATCGCGTGCGATTGACCTGGCGCCTGCGTGCGTCAAATACCGTGTGACCGCCAGCAATCTTTTGATTCGTTTGGACGCTCTCGATCTCGCATACCAGACGGTTTGCCAAGTCGTGACTGCGGACAATTGTGAGATTGATTGTGAGTGTTGCCTGTGGCGACTCATTTTTCTTTTTGATTGCTTCGATGATCACGAACGTATGGCCGCTTGCTATCGCCGATTGCGGCGCAGTTATCCCTCGCATTCGTAAATCGATGGCTCGGAGGCGACCGTAGATTGGGACAGCCAAGTGGCGTTAGTCACGTTCCCGCACCATGTTCGTGGCTAGCGCCCGGCGGCTGTTACCAAGTTCATTGATCGTTTCGGATCATGCTTATCAGTCTCACTGTCGAAACCGGGGGCTATCGCGTACCAGAAACGACATTGACGTGCAAACGGAACAAGGTTTGCAAACTAGACAAACAATGTCCCCTCATTCGTAGGGCTTCGCTTGTTTGTTCGTTCTCTCGAAATGGACCATGGATCGCTGTTTCCCTATCTTGAGTCGCTTTGCGTTTGTGTTTTGGATTGTGAGTCGTCGCTGTTGGATCCCGGTTGGTTGTCTATCGATCTTTGCGGTCTCCATTGCACCATTATCGGCCCAAGATGTGGTCGCCGATCCATCGGGTGAGCGTGAACCGGCGTCTGTCACAGACGAGGGAGACTCAGAGTCAAGTGAAGAAGTCGATGTTCAGGTTGCAGACGAAGTGAACGTCGAACCGGTCAATAGCGACGAGCGAATCGAATCTCGTTTACAGGAGATTTTTGAAGCGACCGGTTGGTTCGTAAATCCGCAGGTCAATGTGGACCGAGGCGTGGCGTTTCTAGAAGGTGTCGCCGACAACAAAACGCATCTCGGTTGGGCCGAAGCAACCGCGATGAAGACGTCGGATGTTGTCGCGGTTGTCAATCAGATCAAAGTTGCCCAACCACCGTTGTGGAATTTTACACCGGCAGTTCGATCATTGCGTCAATTGGGGCAAGAAAGTATCGAGGCGTTGCCCTTGGTTTTGATCGCGATCTTTATCGGTGTAATTTCCTATTACTCGGCTCGTGGCAGTGCCCGAGCGGCGCGCTACCTGGCCCGCAATCGAATCGACAGCACTCTCCTCCGCCAGGTGTTCGGCAATGTCATCGGTGTGCTCTTGTTTATTGTCGGCGTATATGTCGCGTTACGAGTTTCCGGACTGACGCGTCTCGCGGTGACGCTACTCGGCGGTACGGGGCTTGTTGGATTGGCATTGGGTTTCGCTTTTCGCGACATTGCCGAGAACTACCTCGCCAGCATCCTCATTTCGCTCAATCATCCGTTTCGCGTCGGTGATTTGATTGAAGTCGAAGGGGCGAAAGGGTTTGTTCGAAAGGTGACGACTCGTGGTACGATTCTCAATACGCTCGATGGAAATCAGATTCAGATGCCGAACAGCACTGTCTACAAAGGGAAAATCACAAACTTCACGGCGACGCCACTCAGTCGACGTGATTTCCTCGTCGGCATTGGTTTTGATGACCCGATAGCCGAGGCGCAAGAAATCGTGATGGATGTGCTAGCCAATCATGTTGCCGTGGTGGACGATCCCGCACCGATCGTGATTGTCGAATCGCTCGGCTCGGCGACTATTAATCTGCGCGTTTACTATTGGTTCAACCAGGCAGAACGTTCACCGCTGAAAGTCAGCAGTAGCGTGATCCGATTGGTGAAACAACGTTTGACGGATGCGAAAATCACCATGCCCGATGAAGCCCGTGAACTCGTCTTCCCACAAGGTGTTCCAGTTCAAATGCTAGACCATAAATCAAATGCTGCTTTGACCGAACGCACGTTGGATCGGAGCAGTCCCACTCCTAAGTCAAAAGGTTCACCTTCCGGCGCCACTACAGAGCCTAGCCAAAGCGCGGGGGAAGGTGATCTTCGTAACGAGCAGGAAGAAGTGATGCGGGCGGCTGAGGATGACGTCATTGTTGCCGACGAAGCAAACTTGATCGGATAATCGAACGGTGGCCGGCGATCTTCATTGGCGATCAGCACTAGCGGCAAGGGAATTCGGGCTAGATGGCCGGTGGGGCAGATGGACCAGGTATTCGGGTTCGACTTATCGGTCAGCTCTCGCTAGCACGAGGTTTTGCATAGCGAATGTTCCTGTAACGACTACCGTGAACAACGCCAATCGGCTAGCTCCAGTTCCAAGTGTCGACTGAAATTTGGTTTACGTTGGCTCGTTTGCCTCCCAGTGTCGATCATCGATTCCGAGATTCATCTGGAATTCTTTAAAGGCTGCGAACAACACTGGGACAACAAAGAGCGTCAGTAGCTCGACCGCCATCCCGCCGATCACCGGCCATGCCATCGCCTTGGCGACATCACTGCCTCGTCCGCTCGAATATACCACCGGCATCAAGGCAATGATGGTGGTGAACGTCGTCATAAGGCATGGCCGGATCCGCTTCGATCCCGCCTCGATGGTCGCTTGGCGAATGGCCTCGATGGACGTGATTCGTTTACGAGTGAAAGTTTGATCGAGGTAGGTTGCCATCACCACGCCATCATCGACGGCAATCCCAAACAGTGCGATGAACCCGATCCACACTGCCGTATTGATCTCAATGGCGTTGACCGCCAGGAGAATCATGCCTCCGGAGAATGCGACGGGGATCCCGGCAAACACGACCATGGAGATCGGTAGATGGCGAAACTGCAGATAGATGATGAATAAGTTGATCAAGATGACGAGTGGAATCACCCAAAGCAGGCGTTGGTTCGCTTCGATTTGATTTTGAAACGAACCGACGGTTTTGAGCGCGTACCCGGTAGGCAAATCAATTAAGGATTCATTCTGAGCTCGGTGAAGTGACTTTTCGACAGCCTGCACGGTTTCAAGATCACCATTGACGCCCGACGGGGAGAATGAAACGTGCGCGACCAATCGAGCGTCTTCGCTATTGATCACACCGGGACCCCATGTGGTACTCATGTTCGCAAGCATCGACAGCGGAATGACTTCGCCTGATTGCGTCACGATGGGAAGTTCTTCAAGTTCGTCCATTCGCTCGCGGAGGTGGCGTTGATACCGAATTTGTACGGAATACCGCTCGCGCCCCTCGACCGTTTGGGTGACATTCGATCCGCCAACCGCAGTTTCGATCACTTCATTGATCATTGTGGCGGACATTCCATACCGGGCAGCTGTGTCTCGATCGATTTCGAATTCGACATATGGCTTGCCGAGGACGATGTCGGGATTCACCGTCGCAGCATTGACTTGTGGGATGGTTTTAAGGTGCTCGGCGACGGTTAATGACGCGTCGGCTAGTTCATCCAAGCTATCACCATAAATTCGGACTGCCATGGCCGCTTTGATGCCGCTTTGCAACATTACGACTCGACCTTCGATCGGTTGTAGCGGAGACGCAGGTGTCACACCTGGGAGGGTGGCGACCGCATTGATCTGATTCCAAATTTCGATTCCAGTGATTCCATCTCGCCACTGGCGTTTGGGTTTTAGCATGACATAGGTTTCGATCATGGCTGTCGGGGCGGGATCGAGAGCGGACTCAACACGACCGATTTTTCCGAGCACGTTTTCGACTTCAGGGATTTGTTTGATCGCCGCGTCTTGAGTTTGTAGTACCTCCATCGCTTGTGAAAAACTGGCTGCCGGAAAAAGAGTTGGCATGTAAAACCAACTTCCTTCGTCGAGTGCAATCCAATCGTCTGTTTCAAGTCCGGTTAGCAAATGTTTGAAGTCGACATAGCCAGGCACTCCATTCAAATCTGCACCCAGTATCGATGCCGATCGTTCCAGTGGCCGCAGTACACTTGGTAGACCAAACCAAGCTCCCAATCCAAGGATCACGATCAAAATTGGGAAGATTGAGAACACCGCTTTTCGACGCAAGAAGTAACGCAACGCCGGAACGTAAACACCAAGGATTACCTGACTCACCGGATTGCGAGCGATCGGCCGAAGTTTCTCGCCCATCGTCCAGTAGGCCGCCAGTCCGGCAAAGAGGCCGATGGCAGCGATGGAGGTGGGAGTTGAAAGCCGACTCGATAATTCGACGCCGATGGTGGAAACCAACAGTCCCGTGGAGATCGCAAACGCCATCGATACAAATAGTCGTAGACGCCAAGAAACACGATTGGTACGCAAAAGCCAACGACTCAGCAGTGGCACGAGTGTCACTGCGACAATCAAAGCCCCAAGCAACGAAAAAGTTTTGGTCCAAGCCAGGGGGGCGAATAACTTATAGTCACGTCCGGTGAGCAAGAAGACCGGTAGGAAGCTAACCACGGTGGTCAGTACCGCTGTGACCACTGCCGGGGCGACTTCGCCTGCCGACTGGTTGATGATTTCGAGTCGTCGCGATGGACCACCGGGGCGGTCTTCATCCTCCCATTGGGCAAGCCGATCGTAGATTGTTTCCGAAACGATAATCCCCATGTCGACCATTGTTCCGATCGCGATTGCGATCCCGGCAAGCGACATCAAGTTGGCATCGATACCGAACAGATGCATTGCTACGAAGGCCAATAGTACGGCAATCGGTAGTGTCAACGCGACAACTAAACTGGCGCGGATGTGTAACAAGAACAGTAAGATCACACCTGCGGTGATAAAAATTTCATGTAGTAGTGCGTCCGTCAATGTCGCAACCGTCTCATTGATTAATCCGGTGCGGTCATAAACGATGTTGATTTTGACGCCGTTTAAACTAGGTTCGATCTGAGCGATCTTAGTCTTGACGCGTTCGATCACTTGACGAGGGTTTTCGCCAAATCGCATGACGACAACGCCGCCGACCGCTTCGACACCGTTTAAGTCAATCGCACCACGTCGAAATTCGGGGCCGACCTGCACACGGGAGATATCACGAATGCGCAATGGAATACCATCTTTCGTACGGATGACCGTCTGTTCGATATCGGTGACGATCTGATCCACATCGCCTTGTGATCCTAAGAAACCTCGTCCCCGAATGATGAATTCCATGCCGCCGGACTCGATGGTTTTGGCACCGACATCCAAATTGGATCGCTTGACAGACTCGATGACTTTGTCGAGTGGTAGGTTATGGAAACGGAGCTTATCCGGGTCGATCTCGATTTGATATTGGCGAACATGGCCACCGACACTGGCGACTTCACTGACCCCGGTAACAGACTGCAGTTCGTACTTGACGACGTAATCTTGCATACTGCGTAAGTCGGCAAGGTTGGTCGAGTCGGTCGGTGTAAGCGTGTAGTACAGGATCTGGCCCAGTCCGGTCGCGTCTGGGCCTAGCGTTGGTACGACGCCGTCAGGGAGCTTCGATCCGATCGTTGCTAACTGTTCGGCGACCCGAGATCTTGCCCAGTAAAAATCAGTGTCATCGCTGAAAGTGATCTGGACAAAGCTATAGCCGAATAAGCTTTTGCCGCGGACGGATTCCGCCTCGGGTACCGCCATTAGGGCGACCGATAGCGGGTAGGTCACTTGATCTTCGACGTCTTTCGGAGAGCGTCCAGGCCAAGGTGTGAAGACGATCACTTGGTTCTCGCCGATGTTTGGAATCGCATCGATCGGCACTTTCCGGGCGGAGTAGATTCCTAGCCCGATCCCGATGCAGATCAGGATGGACATGATCAACGGTTCACGGACGCAGAACGAGATGACCGAGCGGATCATTGATCGTCTCCCGCTTGGTGTTCTTGAGCATCTTCCGGATCGATGCCTTGGCCAGACGTCTTTAGGATGTTTGGCACTGAAATGGTTCGAACGAGTTCGCCGCAGCGCAGCATTTGACTGCCCCAATAGGGATTGCTTAGCAAGTCATTGTCTTGCAACCAATCGCCAGCACCCTGTTTGACCATGGGGCAGAAAAAATGATAGAGCGGTTGGTCAGCTTGACTACCGCGAACCACGGTGGAAAGCCGAACGATCGCATGGCTCACCGGCTTGAACTGCTGACGGGATTCGTCGAGCGATAGATGGTGCAGATGTGCGGCATTGTCGCGAATGCTCTCTAATTGATCGCGAGTTTCGTCAGTCCAGCGATTCTCGCGAAGTAAGGTTTCGGTCGTTTCGATAAACGAACGCACTGCGGTCTCGCTCGGTGTCGAATCTGTCGCGTAGGTTTGTTGGATTCTGAAGTAGGCTTGATATAGCTGTTCGATCCGGAGTCCCACTTCGCCTTTGACCAACTCGATTTGAATGTTCTCGAATTGCAATGGCTCATTGCGAATGGATTGTTTCTCGATCGCCCGAGACGGGTCGATCAAGCTCGGGTTTCCTGCCAGTTGCATTTGTGAATCAATCAGAAAGTTGCCGTTCGTTGCGACCTTCTCGCCTTCCTTTAGCCCATCGAGGACCACCACTTTGTCTCGGATAATCGGGCCGAGCGTGACACTGCGAATTTCAAAGCGTCCCGGTTCCGTTTCGACATAGACGATGCTTGATTCGCCTGACGTTAGCAACGCAGATCGTGGAATCGTAAGCGACTGCTTTTGTTCTACCCGGTCGTTGCTATAGCCATATCGTGTCGTTGGGACAAGATTCATGCCACAAATGGGACAGAGGCCAGGCTCATTACGGATCACTTGTGGATGCATTGGGCTGATCCATTTGTTTGCCAATTCGGCGTCATAGACTTCACCTTGGGGGCCGATCGGAACGGTGAGCGTTGCTTCGGCATAGTCTCCCGGCCGCAGTTCGCCTCGGTCGTTATTGAGTTCCACTCGAACACCGACGGTTCGATTGTCTTGGTCGACCTTGGGGTCGATAAATGCAACCCGCCCTTGAATTGTTCGTCCAGGTAGCGAGCGAAGCTTCGCCTGAACCTGTTGACCAAATCGAATCTGGGACGCATCTTCGGGATAGAGTTCCAACATCAGCCAGACGGTGGACAAATTGGCGACCCGATAGATCGGTTGCCCTGCGGTGGTATACCGCCCTTCTTCGGCGAGTTTGTCGATGACTGTACCACCGATCGGAGCGTAGATTGTCACACGTGATTGTGCTTGCTGAGTTTTCTCAAGATCAACAACCTGCTGCTCGGTCATGCCAAGTTCGATGAGCCGTCGCCGCGAATTGAGAACCAGTTTTTGCTGGGTTTGACGAATTGAATCGATCGCCGAATCTGCAAGTCTGTCCCTCGTCGCTTTCGCCTCCAGGAACTCGACCTGGGCGGCATACAATTCAGGGCTATAGATCACGGCTAAGTGATCATTCCGGTCAACGACGACACCGGTGTAATCGGCGAACATTCGTTCGATCCGTCCATCGACATAGGAAGCGATCGTCGCTTGGCGACTTTCGTCAATTTGAATCGAACCGATTGTTCGCACGCTTGAGTGGATCGCTTGCTTCGTTGCGATTGCCGTTTGAATGTTGGCGAGCCGACGTTGGGAGGGCTGGATATTGACGGCAAAGTCATCGGTGGCTCCGGAACCGACCACGGCGGGTTCAAGTGCCATCCCGCAAATCGGGCAGCGCCCTATCCCAGGTTGTCGAATTTGTGGGTGCATCGGGCAGGTATGGATCTGATCGGATGCTGACGCTTCTTCACTTCCCGATTGAAGGCCAGCGGATTTAATCCACCCCAACCTTTGAGCAAACCCGAGCAGAACGATAATCACGATCCCAGTGAGCAGCAGCAGCCCCGCGCTCCCCGCCTTTCGAAACCACCAGGCAATCGAGCGACGGGTGGGGCGAAACCTTGGATTGTCAGCAGAGTTTTGATTCGTAATCGACATCGTTCGTACGCGATTGGCTGTAGAAGCGGCGGACCGAAATGGTTGGCATTGGACCGTGCCTAGATTCACTCCGGTCCACCGCAAGGGAATCGCCTGCACGCTGTCTTGCCATCTAGGAGTGCAAAAAATGGCGGCATGCAGGTCGTATCAATCCGAAAGTCGGTCAGTGAGAATCGGTAGGTGTGTTTTCCGACTCACCTGCCGATTCTGTTTCGGCCTCATCGAGCTTTTGTTGTTTTTCTTGGTCGGTAAGGACCTCCCACTTTTCGTCGCAGCCATCGCAACAGAAGCCGATGGTTTTGCCGTTCCACTGGACGGTTCCGCCATCGGTACTAACCTTTCCACCCATGATCGGGCAATTTGTGTTCGCCGTTGAAACGGTCGTTATTGCAGGAGATTCGCTCGTATCTCCGGTTGGTGGCGTCGCAGAATCACAGCCGGCGACGAGCGTGCCGATCGATAGGCAAAAAAACAGATTTAAAGCGCGCATGGGTATCCCTAGGTTTGAAGTGAATTCAAAGTAAAACGAAGTCGCAAGCATCCATCAAAACGGATTGAAGGACGCGCGAGAACAAGATCCAGGCGTTCGCGATCATCGCGTCGCCGATGTTGAGATTCCGAGTAAGAGGCGTCGATCGTGACGCACATTCGGACAAGACGAGTGGCTACCTAGGTCCGCCAGACGCCAAGAGCGACTTGTTTGTGGTGGCGAATCAATTGCTCACACGACAAAGCCGGTGGGGGATCTGGGGACGGCGGATCCAATTTACGTTGAACTATTCCGATCGTAGCTGACTCGATTAAATCGAGCCAAATTTCAACTGGAGCATCCGTCATCGCCGGTGCCACAGGTTGCGGAACCTTTGATTTTAGATCACCACAGCGACACATGAATCTCGAATGAAATCCGTCGCCCGTTAATGTTTGTTCGAGTCCATCGCAATTCAAATCTTGATTGCTGTCGGAAACACGCAGCATCGAGCGACAGCATCCCCCACAGGAGCCAGGCTGTTTTGGAGTGGTTTGACCGCAACAGCACGTCGGCGTTTGGGAATCAATATCCGCGGATAGCTTCCACGTGCTCGTGCATCCGCAGCCTGCCGCGACGACGGGAGACAACATTTGCGCTAACAGCACCATGGCTGCCATCGAGAATGTCGTCAGTCGAAGAAGGGGAAGCACGTCGAATAATCCTTGCGAACGATCTTTGCCGGGGTGGACGTAGGAATTCTATCCCGCGAGGAAGCGTTCGGCCACAGGATTTCGCGGGGTACAGAGTGTTTCCCAAAGTATCGGAAAATCGAAACACGACAACAGGCTAGCTTGTCGGCTAATAAAGAGGGAGTTCGAGCATGAATATAGTTCCACGCACCGAATTCGGCTCGCACCAAATCCGTCCGCCATGTGCGTCTACGATTCGCTGGCAAGTTGCCAGACCAAGTCCCGGGCCACCGAAACGGTTGCCGTGCAGCCTGCAGAATGGACGAAAAATTCTGGCGCGGTCAGCTTCTTCAATACCGATTCCGTCATCGGCAACGCTGAGCACGACCGAGTTTTCACGAACACTGCCGGTGATTTGAATCGAAACACCCGCCTCCGAACGAAACTTGACGCTGTTCTCGATCAAGTTCTGAAAGAGCTGGGTCAATAGGGGGGCAGATCCAAACACTTCCGGGAGTGTTGCAACCTGGATATCACCACCAGCTACCAGGATCATCGGATTTAGATTCGAGATTGCACTGTCAACAGCATCGGTAAGATTGACCTTTGTTTTCGAAACGATACCACCGATCCCTGAGTTGTATCCATGCAATGCTCGAATGAGGTCGTTCAAGTAGGCCCCCGCCTGCTGAATCTGTCCCACGATTTGCTTGTTCTGGGGATCATTTTGGATTGCAGCGTCATCAAGCAGTGATTGCGCTAGCGTTGTGATTTGATCAACGGGGGCGCTGATGTCACGAGTCAAGATGTGTGAAAACTCACTTAAGTAGCGATGCTGATCTTCGATCGTCTTTTGCAATTGTCGTTTTTGTATCGCGCTGTCGATCGTCTGCTTAAATGTATTGCCTTCCAGGTCATCTTTCCTGACATAATCATTCAATCCTTGAAGGAGCGCTTGACGGGCAACTTTTTCGTCGCCTTGGCCGGTCACCATGATTGCCGGCAAGTACGGAAGAATTTTGTGTAGCGAGCGAACGACCGTGATACCGTCTTGTCCACCGATGTTGTAATCGACGATGGCACAGTCAAACGGAGTCTTCTTCGCTGCCTCAAGTGCCGGTTCAATTTTGTCAAATTCGACAACGCGGTATTTGTCCGACGGATGCTTCAGTAACCGACGAATCAGCCGTCGATCGACCATGTCATCATCAAGCAAAAGAACCGTGACCGTCTCATGAAATAAACTCTGCGTTGGTCGTTTCATCTGCGACGAAGGATTTGCAAATGCGAGACTATCGGGAGGGGCGGGGCGATGGTTGCAACAGCGACAACATCAGAAGCACTTGAGTCAGAAATTGACTCACAGGTGGTGACCGGCAACCGTCAGCCTAGTGTAGTCCACCTTCCTTGCTTCAAACCATCCCTGAGAAGACAAACTCATGTCGGAGAACGGTGTCGGATGTCTACAGGCTTGTGAGTTGACGGTGCTTTCCTTCTGCTCCGGTTTCACGATCTAAGCTCGATACCAACCTGTTGGGGTGATATTTTTTTAAACCAATACTCACCAGTGTGTCGGGAAGTCGACAAGACAAGCGAACGGGCTCGTTCGAGGTACGTTAAAGTTTAGATCGGAGCGATGGTCCGACGACGATCCCGTTTTATAAATTGACACCGCCGGCGGCCTGGTGAATTTTCGCATTCACGATGAATAGATCACCGATTGCTTGATGCAGGCCGAGTTCGAGAGTCAGTAACGTTTGGTAGTCCCTTAACACTTGATCGTAGTCGACGGTTCCGTTTGCAAACGCCTCTTGGTTTGTCGTCAACGTTTGTCGCGCTTGAGGTATGATCGTTGATTTGTACAGCGAAGCGGTTTCGTAGGCACGCGTGGCATCGGCATACAACTCTACGATCAGCGCATCATACTGATCGATAAGTGCTTCGACTTGTTGGTGGGCGGCCTGATGCTGCCAGCTTGCTTCCCGCCGAATAGCGTTGTACTTCTGGCGAGAGACGGGCAATGTCATTTGCAACCCGATCGCCCACGGATCTTCACCGACGTTGACGACTGGCGTCCGCGGGCGATTGTCGTCGGTGGCAAAGTAGCTAGCCGATAGCGTGAACTCGGGACGATGACTTAGGCGAGCTACTTCGATTCCCCATCGTGTCGCCTGGGATCGTAGGCGAGCCGCATGGATTTCCGGTTGGTTCGAGATCGCGCGTCGAAACATCTGTTCGGCATCCACCTGGACGTTTTCCAGCGGCAATGTTTGCGGTATCAAAACGGCGGTGTTTGCCGGTCGCCCAGCCCAGCGATTTAACTGTGCCAGGTTGGTACGCTTGCGTTGCTCGAGTTGCAGAAGACGCTCTTCGAGCTTTGATTGTTCGATCGTCCCCAACAGGACATCTCCTTGGTTGCCGGTTCCGATCGCGAACCGTGCGTTGGCAACATCGATCATCGACTGAAGCAATTGTCGATTAGCTTCGGTCGTTTCTCGCTGCCTTTCAATCACGTACAGCGAAGCCCAGGCAGTCCGTAGCCGCGCATCGATTTCCAGCCGTAGCCGCTGATGCTCGGCGGCGATCGCCATGGCTTCTAGGCAGACTTGCTTTTGCTGTGCGCTTAGCTTCTCAAGCCAAGGAATCGTTTGGCTAAGTCCGATGTTTGCTCGTTGTGACCCTGCGGCCGTTTCGATCGGGTTCCCGAACGCATTCACCGAAAATTTTGGATCTGGCAGTTTGTCAACGTAGTGAGATCGTGCTGCCCTGGCATGGTACTCGCTCTCAAGTTTCGTCAGCAAAGGGTTTTGCCGCAGAGCCATGTCGATCAGCTCAGTCAGCTCTTGGGTACCGGTGTTTGTCGACGCGTTGGTTTGCAGTGATGCGGCAGAATCGACCGACATTCGTTCGGCGGCTTCTGTTGCCGAAGCCTGTCCCGTTTGGATGACGTCGGAATCGCTCTCAATCAGTTCCGCAATGGAGTCGAAGTTAACGCGTTTGACGCCGTTGTTTAATTTATGGTGGCAAGATGCTTGATGGTTCTCATCAATGAAATCTGCCTGATCGGTCACGTTGTTCACCGTATTGAAATCCGGTGAGGAGTTAACCGTCGGGCTGAGCGCAGTCATCGACGTATTGATCGAAGTCGATGCACATCCGGTTAACCAACTCACGACGAGAAGATTTCCGGCAAGTGTTGCGTAGAGAAGATAGTGCTGAAGTGCCCGCATTCATTCGCCTTGGGTTCACTCATTCATTTTTGCGCACAAGCTATGTAGATCGCTTATACGAAAGATTCGAATTGCGGCACGGTCCGTTGGATCCATCGGCACGCCAGGCTTAGACGACTCGTCTGTCGTCTCGACTGATCATGATTGTCGAACTTAAAGGCCGGTTGTATCGAATAGAGAACCGAGATGGCATGTGGGACACCTTGCCGATGCGGCAGGTACGGGAAAGCAGTCGTCCGGTGGCGGCTGATAGGGCGATGTGCCGATACCATCGCCGCAAAGCTGCGTGCGGTAAAACTCCATCCTGTGCTTGGGCAGCCGAAGGGTTTGGGAGGCAAGCTCAATAGCGGTTGCTTCGAGCAAACGACAAAGCAAGTCGTTTTTCCCTGGCAAGAGAGTATGTTGCTCGTTTAGGGGGGGGCAAGTTTAGACGGTTGCAGACCGCAGCGTCGAAATTCCGCACTTGCGATGATGGTTTTAGACCGCAGTGCTTCAACGCGTCTCTCGTTGATTTCGTTGAGCTGTTGAATCGCATCTTCGTCCCCTATCTCTCCACGCGATTGTGCGTAAACGGTGCGGATTGCGTTCCATGCGAATGCTTCCAACGGCCGCCGAAGTTTTTCAAGGTGCGTCACTATTTCGGAAAGCTCACGATCGGACGGGAGAGTTCCGGTGTTCATCGATTGTCCGATTTGCTGCGTTTGTTGGACCCGCTTACTACGCCGGGCCAGGCGATCGGCGTCATCGTCAAGACCGAGCTGCCGGAGTACCTCCGAAAGCTTGCGGTAGCTAATCGCATCGGTCGGATTGGTCTCGACGGCACGGCAAAATGATTCAATCGCATCTCGATGCTTCGACTCGTGGACTTGTAACATCCCAATCGCATGCCAAGCGTCAGCGGTAAAGTCGGAGGTGTGTTCATGATTGAGTGAGTTGTACCAACGCGTCAGTGCCGTGTAGTCTTTCTGGTGGGCGTATATTCGTCCTAGCAATCCTTGTTCTTGTGATGTGGTTGTCGGCGAAGATTCCAGCGTTTTTCTCGCAGCGTTCCACTTGCCATTGCTAATCTCTTGTCGCGCGTGGCCGAGCCGAGCGATGGGGGCTTCGTAGGTTTCACTCGCCTCTGGCTGTGGAGCGTTCATTGCCAGTGGATGTAGCAAGTTTAACATCGCTCGTAATTCAACCTCTTCGACGTTGCCAAGTTCACAGAGCTTGAGCAAGTGATTTGCTGCTTCGATTCTTCTTCCTTGTCGAAGGTACAATTGGGCAAGCTTGCGATGAACGATCGGACCGTCGTCGATTTCTTTCAGTAATGTAAGGAAGCGAGTCTCGGCGTCGTCCCATCGCCCCGCTTCGACGAGCCATTCCGCCGTTTGCCCAAGAATCGGCAGGCGTGCTTCCGGCGTCGATTCGGCGAGGTTGTCCAGCATGAGGATTGCCTCATGGAATCGATTCCGTTCTGCCAGCACACGGGCGGTCAGGTAAACCGTCTGCGAGTCCTCCGGGGCCAGACGCTTTGCTTGGCGAGCCAGCCGAAACGCTAGGTCGTTCTCGCCGGTTTCCAATGCTTCGATGATGGCTTGATGAACTGCTTCAATGTCAATAGGCGTGGACTTGATCGCATCTGCGGCCTCTACGGACCCAGCCGGAGACGAAGAGCCTTCCGGGGCACGCGGCGAACGCGGCGTAGGAATCTGCTCAGCCGACAAAGTACCTGTGGGCGAAGACTGTGCTTCGTAATGACTACTGGCCGCTGAATTGATTGACGAATTATCTTTGGTCAGTTCGGGGCTCGGTAGCGGTGGATCCTGCGGTGGGGACGATTCGCGTTTCGTGCAACCTGCAAGGCAGAGGGACACGACAATCGCAAGAATGTGTGTCGATGATCGAACAACTGGTGTGAATCGATTCTTGGAGGTTGATTTACTGATCATCGCGAACTCGAATCCAATGATCGTGAAATCCGATGTGCAGTCCCGGCAGTTCCTTTTCCGGCATGTGGCACCTGATGCAATCGGTTTGCGGTGAGACAGGGCAGGCGACATGGTCACTCTCTGACTCTTGATGGCATTCGATGCACGTCGCTTCGTACTGCGTTTTGGAAACGTCCTTAAAGGATTCATGCGGATTGTGGCACGTCGAGCAGGTGAAGTCCCCGTCTGATTTCAAATAGCAAGCACTGCGCAGCAAACCGACTGGTTGAAAGCGTACAAGTTCATCGGGGTAGTCTCGAAGTTTTTTTCGTGAGATTGTCAGCGGCAAGCGATGGCAGTCACCGCATAGTTGAATTTCCGCTTCGACGTCCCAATCTGATTTGCCCACCGAGAATTTAGGTGGATTTGGCGACAGGCGTGCTTGTCTAACGTGCTCACTTGCCGGCCCATGACATTTCTCGCAGTTCACGTTGCCGACTAAATTCGTAATCGATTGATCTTCGATGGTGCCTTGGGTTGTGTGACAGTAAACGCATTTCTCCATCACGATCCCTTCGTGCTTGAGTCCGAAGAATTCGGCGGGGATGCGTGGCGAACCGGGATCTTCTTGAGGCGTTGGGCCGAGGGCTCCGGTGGCTTTAAACCAGGACGCGCGATGCTCGATGGCAATGGTACCACCCTTCGTATCGGGAATCAGCGAGATCAGCGTGACCGCACCTTTGGGTGAACCGAGTGCATAGTCCAATCGAAACGGACGGTCACCGAATTTCTTTGGGATGGTGACGTACAGTCCCGATTCGTCGCGGTGGTAATGATAGGTGCCGTATGGTTCGCCGGCGTCGTAGGTTTGCCCGTCGAAGAGTTCTGCGATTGCCGGATCGTTTGCCAGCGAGAATGTCGAGTGATGTCCATGCCGGGCATGTAATTGATAGTTTGTCGCATGGCATTCACGACAGGCATCGCGGCCCACGTAAGTTGGCTCGCCGTAGTTCGCGGCGGCAGCGTTCGCGGCGGCAGCGAGCTTGGGTTGGTCGTTTGTCACCGGTAACGACTGGTCCGCTTGACTGCTTTTATCTGAAACGCTGATGCCGGTTAGTAGTCCACCCGCGACCACGATCATGGTCAACAGGAATGCGATTGGCAGCAATGCAGTCGCGAGGTTTGCAAGCTGTTTCAATGAAATGATCGGGAAGCACGAGGACGAGAGCCGAAGGGCACGATCATCGATAATTTTATTCGACGTCGCCAAGATCCTCTTTATCTTAACGAAAAGGTCGATGTACGCGGACCGAATGTCACTTGAATCGCTGTTTGTGTGAGAGCAATGGACCACAAAAAAACCTCGCTCACGAATCATGAGCGAGGTTTACTAGAGGATCATAACAGAGCGGGAAGAAACTTACTGGTTCAGTTGTTCTTCGATCACTTCTTTCGCACCACGGCTACCGAGCGCTCCCCACAAGCCGTAGGGGCTCTTCTTGCCGGGACGGTTGGGGACGTCGGTCGGTGCAACATAGCGCGCACCGATTGTTGGGGCACGTTGGTCACCGGCTTCGATCGAATCGGTGATGAATGTGACCGCACCGTCACCCATCAGGATGTGGACCCCACCTTGGTGGCGACTACTCGGCGGGCAAGTCCCGACGTTGTCGTACCAGTGTGCTTCACACATTTCGGCATTTGGCGGACGAATGGTGTGCATCCCGGTCATGGTCATTGCTGCCCACGCCCAGTTCATACCGCGTCCGTTAGCACCGTCCATGAAACGGGTCGGTTCGGTACATCCGGTCGAACCGGTGTCGCACCAGAACGACGGCGATTCGGGATCGATCCAGTTGTTGTCGACGCACAGCATCGGCTGTTGCTCGATTTCCCAGCTAGTCGTGACGGCGGCAAGCGCGCTTCGTTTGTCGCGATCGCCCAGGTCGGTGATGATTTCGCCACCGGCGACGGTGTTAGAAAGACCGTCCAAAATGTCACGGAACTTCGTCGATTTCTTACGCGAGAAGAAACCTCGGTCGGTTGCTTGGAACCAGACGGCGCGCCAATTGTCACCGGGGGTCAAGTTACCGTTCTTGGGACCGTGATCCCAGACTTGCGTCCACGAATCACCCAGGCAAACGGCGTAATTGGTACGTCCACCAGCAGGGGCGCCCGTGCCAGGGTCGCTGGGGCAACGAAGCGTTGGGATTTCCGTCGACCATGGGATGAAGCGACGCGACTCGCCGCCTTCCCGGTCAAGACGGGGGTTAGGGCCCATCGAAGTCCAACTGCCAAGCGTGCCGGCGGCACGCGGAAGCGGTTGATCGTTCAGTGTCTTTGTCCCCGGCGAAACGATCGAATCCCAAAGGCCTTGTTGCTCCAAAAACGGCATCATCCCAACGAACGCACTGAGCTCTTCGTTGTTGGTGGTCGTCGAACCTTCCCACCAGTTGGTGTTGCCGTCCAAAATCCCAAGCCCCGTTCCGCCGTTCTGACGAGGGAGCTCTTTGTACGCAGAGTGGTAGTTGTGCATTGCCAAACCAATCTGCTTGAAGTTGTTACTACAACTCATTCGACGTGCAGCTTCGCGAGCTGCTTGAACCGCCGGCAGGAGAAGTCCTACCAGGATCCCAATAATTGCGATGACGACAAGTAATTCCACCAAGGTGAAACCACTAGCCAATTTCCTTCCTCGATGCATCTACAATCTCCCGGAAATTAAGTAAAGAAATGAAACCATCACGCGAGACAGCGTGGTTCCGAAACCGTAAGATAGCGCACAAGCCATTAATATAGGCATACGGGGGTTGGATCATGCGTAAACCACTTGCAAATTCACGAAAAAGGTGAGTTTTTTGTGAAAAAGACAAGAACAAGTTCTGTGGAGGGGTGTTGGCTTGGTTCTTCTTGGCGGTTGGTTGCGTGCGTGTGTTGGGCGATCGTCATCCCACTCGGATTTTGCCGGTGTGATCGAACGACGAATAATTTCTCTTCGCCCGCTGAGCAGACACAACATCAAGTCGTTGAGGCCGATAAATCGGCCGCCGATCGAATGCGTGAAGCGGTCGCTCGCCGTGATTGGGAAGATGCCGAACTGGCGTCTCGGCAAGCATTAATTGAGGAACCTGGCGACCCGGATTTGATCACCCTCGCTGCCGGCATCGCGGCTTTTCAAGATCGAAAACGCGAAGCGGCGAAAATGTTGGTCGAGGCCGCCGAGGTCGCCGAGTACCAGCCGTTAGAGCGAATTGATTCGGCGGTACGCGGCCTGATGGATGTGGGAGAAATCTATGCCGCGATCGAGCTGTTGGAAACCTCGCTAAAGCAATTTCCCGAACGCGATGCCCAACGCCAAGTCTTGGTCGGGTTTTACAACGAGGTGCAACGTGGTGAGATGGTGCCACCGCATTTGTGGCAGTTGATCAAGCGTCGGCATTTCAGTTTGCCGCTCTTGCTCACCACAACGGAACGGTCCTCACGTCGACTTTCTGATTCATCATCGCAGCGCCTGCTGGAGCGGAACCCCCACGATCATCGTGTTCGATTGTCCGAAGCGTTTCTTTCGCTCTATCGTCGGGACTTTGTTTCAGCCGCGGGGACGTTGCAACAAATTTTGGAACATCATCCAGACTTTGCCCCGGCGTACGCGATGTATGGACAGGCGTTGTCGGGGATGTTGCGATTCGACGAATTCGATCAATGGGTCAGCAACGCCCCTGTCGGCGTGAGAAACTATGCGGACTACTGGTTGACTATCGGTGACTTTCTCGCCAATCAGAGACAACTTGATCAAGCAACGCGGGCGTATTGGGAAGCCTGTCAGCGCGATCCGGCTCGAGGTCTGGCCTGGGACCGCCTTCGGTTGTCAGCGATGCAACTGAAGGAATCAGAATCCGAAAACGCCGATTTAGTTACAGACACCGCTCTCGCCGCCATCGAAGCTCATGCGAAAGGATTGATCGTCGTCCGTGATGCGTTCAATGACTTCTGCGGAAATTCTAAGGACAGTCAACGTGCGGCGACGAAGGTAGCGCGGGGCTTGTTAGACGTCGGGCGGACCTGGGAGGCTGAGGCTTGGTCGGCGCTGGCACTGAATTTCAAGAACGAACCATCCCCAGACCTTTCTGGTTTGCGTGAACAGATCATTGCCACATTGCGGCGAGATGCGAGTTGGGTTTCGAAGTCGACTCCCGGACTCCAGGTCGACTTTTCGTTCTTGCCCGAGCCGGAGCTTGGGCAGCTTCGGTTTGCATCTTCTGACATGCTGGTCCCTGAACTGCTCAGCCATGACCACATTCGTTTGCGATCATCTGGAAACGACTGGGGACTACAATCGATCGGGGTCGGTAATGACCCAAGCGATCCCAAACTCGCACCGCTGATACGATCGACCGGGGCCGGAGGTGGGATGCTGGACTATGACCTCGACGGTTTCGCCGACCTGATCGTCGTCAACGCCGGTGGGACAATGTTGCAAGCGGACTCGATGCCCAACCAATTGCTCCGCAACGACGGTCGCCAGTTCTATGATGTCAGTGATCAAGCGGCGGTCGCCGACCGGCGTTTTGGCCAGGGCGTTTCGGTCGGTGATTTTAACGAGGACGGGTTTCCTGATCTGTTCATCGCGAATCTTGGGGTGAATCAATTGCTGCGCAACAATGGCGATGGTTCGTTCACCGACTGTAGTTCGCTGATCGCCGATTCGGTCGCCGCCCAATGGTCGACTTCGGCCGCCTTTGCGGACTTAAACCGAGATGGTCTCGCCGACCTTTTCGTGGCACAGTATTGCCAGGCAGTCGATAGTTTAAAGGATGCTTGCCCTAACAAGGCGGGAGAACCGGGGCCATGCCACCCCATGGTTTTTGCCGGCGATGTTGACCAAGTTTACGAGAGTCTCGGATCGGGCGAGTTTGAAAATGTCTCTCAGCGATGGTTCGCCGATCAGGTCCCGGGACGTGGTCTGGGAGTTTTGGCAGGTCGGTTGGACAAACGTCAAATGGGCGTGTTTGTTGCCAATGATATGACGCGCAATGCCTATTACATCGCCCCGGCGGCTTCAGAAACCAAGCTTGAAGACCGGGCAACGGCAAGCGGGATCGCTGTCGACGGTCAATCTCTGGCGCAAGCGTCGATGGGGATCGCCGCGAGTGATTTCGATCATGACGGAGATCTCGATCTTTATGTCACGGGATTCGGCCGCGAGTACAACATCTTTTACGAACAGGTCGTGCCGGGCGTTTGGGAAGACGCGACCGCCAAGCTGGGCTTGGTCGAACCGACCTTGTCATGGGTTGGGTTCGGAACCCAGGCCATCGATCTGGACAACGACGGACTTGATGAACTGGTCGTAACCAACGGAAACATCGGACAATTCGCTGAACCTGGCGCTGACCGCTACGAACAACCCCTGCAGGTATTTCGCCGCGGAGAGCAGGGACGCTTCGAAGAACTTGAGGATGATTCTTGGGGCGAATACTTCAAGCGGGATCATGTCGGTCGCGCGTTGTGGACTTCCGACGTCAATCGTGACGGACGCAACGATCTCTTTGTCACCGAGACGCGATCCTCCATCGGTTTACTGATCAATGAAACCAAGACAGAGGGGCACGTGATTGCGTTTCAGGTGATCGGAACAAACTCCAGTCGCGACGCCGTCGGGACCGTGATCGAGTTCTACGTCAACGGGACGCCCCGAACGCTATGGCGTCTGGCGGGCGACGGATATTTATGCAGCAACGAGAAACAGCTGCTCTGCGGGCTCGGCTCGGCCGATCAGGTGACTGAGGTGAAGGTGACTTGGCCAGATGGTTCGATCGAAAGCTTGGGTCGCCTCGAAGCTGACCGGGCTTACCTGATCGTCGAGGGGCAACGCGAGGCATTCGAATCGTTTCAGTACTGAGGCTGTTAGCCGATAGAGGATCAGGACCGATGAATCTGTTGCAACTATTGGGACTCGCGCGTTTACCCGCCGAAGCGGATCAGTTGATCCCTCCACAAGATCGGAGCATTGTTTATGAGCATCTCTGGTGCTCGATCACGTTGGTCAACTTTAGCTCGCCCAATCGTGTTTGTCGTTGGAAACGCCAATGGTTCGCCGGTTCGTTTGCGATCTCTCAAGATCGGCTGATCGCGTTTCGTGGCTGGCGCCGGATGATCAATCTTTCTTTCGATGATCCGAGGTTTCGCGAGGTGATGTTTTCGCTTGATCGTCAGACACTCATCATCGAACACGACGCCAGTTTATTCCGCGACGACTGGTCAGGTTCGATCGAATACCGGTTTCGAATTCCCGATGTGTTACCGGTTGTTGAGCAGCTTGAGCGAGTCACCGTTGTCGCGCAATCAACGATGGGAGTTGATTTCTCCGAGGGCTCGTAGCGTCTTCTCGTCGAACCGACTTTATCCGATCTTGCATCATGTTCGGTCAGCTATCTCGACTGGGTACGTTGGAATCAGCTGAGGTTATCTTCCGCAACGATATACCGCCAAGACGCGACGTAGAAAGTCCAGAAGAAGGTGGCCGAGCGTGCCGCTTGACCGGATGATTCCCAACGTTGTCCCCGAGAGTTCCTATGCGTTTACCAGTCATTCGCGGCATTATCGATCGTCGCATTCTCGCAAACTATCGTGTTGATCCCGACTGTATGGCAAGTGCGTTGCCGCCACCTTTCCGCCCGCAATTGTTCGGCGGCCACGCTATTGGCGGCATCTGCCTTATCAGATTGAAGCGGATACGGCCGAAACTGTTGCCGTTCCCCTGGGGCATTGGATCCGAGAACGCGGCGCACAGAATTGCGGTGGAGTGGGAGTCGAACGGGCAGACGATGAGCGGTGTCTACATTCCTCGGAGGGATACCGATTCAATGCTCAACGCGATCGCCGGTGGTAAGATCTTTCCCGGGGTGCATCACCATGCAACGTTCAACGTGTTGGAAAATGGTGAGCATTACTCTGTCACGATGACAGCTGACGATGGCAATGCGGCGGTCCATGTTTCCGGCACGGTCGCTCCCACTATCTCTGATTCATCAGTTTTCAACTCGATCAAATCCGCTTCTGATTTTTTTGAACGAGGATCACTCGGGTATTCGGATACAAACACCTATGGAAGGTTCGATGGTCTGGAGTTGAAATGCGAAAATTGGCACGTCGAATCTTTGAACGTCGACAAGATTCATTCCAGCTATTTTGAGGACGAATCACGTTTCCCCCACGGTTCGGTCAAATTCGACTGTGCCTTATTAATGCGAAACGTTGCTCATCAATGGCATGGCCGTCCCGATCTATGTTGTGGACGAGCAGTGGGGGCATAGAAACCATTCCACCCGAATCGAAAGATTGGGCGTTTTGCAAACGGTCAATCTGTGGACGTTGCCGTGCCGTTGATCGAACGCGAGGATTTGAACTCTGGACGATCAAACAGACGCCGATGACAAGACCGGCGACGCCTAGGAGGTAGCCGACAAATTGATTTCGACGGCGATGATCGATGATGGTGTTTGATGACATGGGATTGCCAAGGTACCGGATCCAAAGCGCCGGAAGCAAGCTTCGCTAACGAAACGAATTCCAAACGACGTCTAGCAAAACGACCACCAAACCGCACGGCCGCCGAGCTGCAAGATCTTAAAGTAGAAATCAAAGTGGCCGCGTCAAAATTCGCGCGGCCACCGCTTGGATACGAAAAAACGCCAACGGGACTTGGTCCCATTGGCGTGTCGTTTAGCATTTTCGTCCCGTAAATAACGGGCTCTTGGTTAGTGCGGCCGAGAGGACTCGAACCTCCACGGGATTAACTCCCACTAGGCCCTCAACCTAGCGCGACAACATGGCACGCAACGGTGCAGATCATGGCGATGTAGCTCTAAAAAGGCGTGCAGCGGCGGATAAGCCCTCACACGCATTCATTACGTGACCTAAAACTCAAGGAGGGTAATCAAACCGCGAGGGGGACTAGATGACACTGGCCGAATTGATCGAAGACTATGATCTGCAGCACGAGGTTTCTGCGGATTACATCTACCAGCTCACTTATGCGGCTCGACGGTTTGGCACATACCTTGGGCATGATGCGACGATCGACGATCTCGAAACGCGATCAGTGAATAGCTGGCTGAAAAGCGAACGCGACCAAGCATCAATCTCTGATCGGTCCCGCCAAAACGTCCGCACCTCGATCCTCACGCTTTGGAAGTTTTCACGGAGACCACTGAATCGCGACCAAATTCGATCAGTTGTGGTCACGCCCAGGAACCCAGAAGCTTGGCACTTTGACGAACTCAGTTCGGTAGCATCTGCAGCGGAAAAGTTGCCCGGAAGTCTTAGCAATGGCATCGAACGGTCGCTCTACATGACCACTTGTTTGTGGTTTGCGTTCGAAACCGGATTGAGAAGGCGGGACATTTGGGATTTCGATATCTCGCGATTGGATGCAGAGGGAAACGCAGTGTTCACTCAGCACAAAACCAATCGAGTTCACATTGTTCGCGTCACCACGGAGACATTTGATTCGATGAAGAAGATTTCTCGGCAGCTGCAGGCATCGAGAGAACAGGACGCGTCAAAACCATTAAAATGGCCGCAATGCGTTTCGCAGTTCTACTATTGGATGCGTGAATGCAGAGAAAAAGCTGGCGTCGACGCAGCTACTCGCAATCGTTCTTTGCAGCACATACGGCGAACGGGGGCGACGGCCGTAGAATCTGCAGGTGACCAAGGGTACAAGTACCTTGGGCATTCGAGAGACGGCCTGGCGCAACGCAGCTATGTCGATGTGAGAAAGACAGCGCAAGCAGTGTCGCCGAGAGTCACACGACCAACCAAAAGCGAAACTCGAAATGATCAGTCAAGCGGATCAAACGGATGATGCAGACGCGAGAAAGCAAGAGCAAGAACGCTGCATCAAGGTTATTGAAGACGAGATGGAGGGCTCACCAATCGACGTTCGCCGAGTTCTTGCCAGGATAGTCAACCGCATCAGAAAAGACGGGCCGGATATTTGAGAGCCAGGCGTATTGCGGGTCCTTCTCTGCGGAAAAAAAATTGCTCCCCCTGCGGGAACAAGAGGGGCGAGAGACAGACTTTCTTTCGCGATTGGTGGAGTTAGCCGAGCTTGATCTTACCAGGGTTGAGCCCCTCAAATTCAACCGAATTCCTTTGGCTCTTGAGCATTTGGACAGAACCAATCTTGCAGTCTGCGAAGCTCAGCTGATTTAATTCTGTTCGAGAAAGATCGATGTCTGAAAATTCACAGTTATCGAAGGAAACATTATTTAATTCTGAGAAATCGAGTTTGTCATTTTTAAAACGGCATGCCGTAAGATTCGAGTTGGTCAATTTGGCACGTGTAAAGATGCTATCCTCAAAATCGCAAGCTGAAAAATTGCACCATTCGAGATTGGTGCCATCCATTCTGGTGCCGTAAAAGTTGCAGTCTGAGAATCTGATGCCATGCAGGGTTGACCTTGCGAAAACTGAGCTTGCGAAATTGCATTCGGAAAAGCCCCCTTCTTTTAAGAACGCATGGCCTAGGTGAGTTCCGTATATGTGGCATAAGAACATGCTGAACTTGTTCCAGCGAGAATATGCAAAGAATACGTCATCGAAATACACGCCGAAAAAATGAACATCTCTAAAATCTGTTCTGTATCCTTGAGTATCACTAAGTGTCGCCTGTCTTAGTTCGAGGTCGTTTAGGACGAGTCCGCTCAAATTGTAGAAGTCTACCGACCATCCCGATCGGGTTATTCGTTGGGCTGCAAGGTGTCGATTTAGAGACAATGGGTGTAGGTTTAGTACGTTTTGGGAGGCATTTTTGTTCCATGCCTTCTGTGATCGAGCTAGGCCGGTAGCAGCTAGCAGGGATTGATCCCAATGATTGACCATCAATCGGAGACGTTCGAAGGCCTGTTCATCTAAATGTCCATCTGGAACTCCTACATCTTTTCGTTGCCAATCAATTCGCGGAGGGACATTCGACTCCCGTGTTGCTTGCCTGAAAACAGCCCCAACGCTTGAGCTATCTTTTAAGCCGAATGTGTTCTGGATGCTCTTAACTGTAGTTTCGTCGTCAGACGTCAATAGTACAGGTGCTTGCTCATAGAGTTCGTCAATGAACTCGCGTTCTATTTCGCGGACAGGAATCTGTGCAAGCGCGTTTCTCGCGTCATCTCGAGTTCGGCCTAGCGGATAATTTGGTGGGTCGTCAATGCATATTGCTGCTTCACATTGTGTGCGAACGCACCATTCAGCCAAAAGATAGTGTCGGAAACTTTCAGGGTGGAATTCGAATTCTTCCGAATTCTCAGCAGGCTCAAAAAATTGAAGTACGAACGCAGTTCGGGCGTCTTCGATTCCTAGGTCTTCTTTTAAGTTGTTGTTCCTATTGTTTTCGATTGTATTGCGAAGTTCACGCAGAGGACACCTTCCACCAAATTTGGGCCACGAGCAAATCCATGCGATTTCCTGTAGCAAGTGTCGATAGTGCTGTGTCTTCACGTCGATTCCAGCACGCTCGCCGCTTAGGCTTGCCTTCCCCGCGATTGTTTCGTCCACAAAAATTCGAAATATCTCAGCCCTGGAAAGGCGGCCTTCATTTCGATGTATCTCAGCCAGTACGAATTTCGCGAGCATAAATAGAAGGAGCGGGTTGTTCGAAACGTCCTTAAGGCCGCTGCATACGTGGCGAATCAATTCGCCTGTTACTTCCGGCGACTTCTGGATCGTGTTCCACTTTTCAGCCCACTGATCTGTGTCCTGGTCTGTGAACTGCGAAACTTTCATCACATGCACTCGGTTGTCTTTCCAGTTGCGTTTAAGTGATTCTGAGCCAACAGTCGACCTCATCGCAACGATCAACGGGGATTCATGCGACTTCGAAAGATTGACGAGGGAATTGAAATAACTTTCGACTACATGTTCTGCATGGCTTCGCATTTCGTCGAATCCGTCGACGATAAGAACAAGATTTCGGGAGTCTTTCAGATCCTGGAGTTCGATCCCGAATTCTGAAGCAACGCTGTTCGCTATGCCATCAATTAGGTTATTTGAATTGTAAATGCTCCTCCATTTTGCAAAAACAACTGCCTGTGTTTGATCCTCCAAAAACTGCTTCGCGAGCGCCGACGCAAGATTTCTTAACAAACAACTTTTGCCAGCACCCATTTCACCTTCGACAACGAAGATTTGGGATCTGCCTGCGCTTTCAGTCACCTTTTTGAGCAGAAGGCTATCTCCATTGGCACTGGGTTTGATGTTGTTCCAATCTTCTTCTAACTCGGATCGAGAGTAGTCTTTCACGCGGACGCGAGGAGATATGTATATGTCGGATTGTCTCACTTCGTCGAACAAAAGTGACTCATTCAGGGTAGAGTACACTTCATTGAGAAGAATTAGTTTGCTGCGTTCAGCGATCGCCGTATTGAGTCGAAATGCCTCCATCATTGCTGGGGTAGTCATGAGCTCCTCGATGGCATCGCACAGTGAACTAAATACAGATCCTCTCACCTGGTTGCTGAATTGTATTGCCTCGCGTGAGATCGTCGCGTTTTCGTATGCAATGGCGTCAACTACGATTCGTCTCGCAAAGTTCGCATATTCACAAATAATAGGCCAGTTTCTACTCGACAGTCTTCCATGTTTCCCAATTACTGTCAGCCAGGTAAACTGCGAAGACAACACTGCCATCGCGGTGTTGTTGAGTTCTTTGGCTTGGTACTTTTGCCAAGTTTCTTTGGTGATAAAACGATATGGCTCGTCTTCGGACTGGTTCGCCAACTCGAAATTTAGGGTGCTGATAAGAGCTTCGCTGAGTTTTGCAGCGATCTTGGTTTCTGGGTCGGCTTCAGGGGCGAGGTTCAATGCCATTCCGCCGAGTTTGAACACGGAACCGGCGACTTCAGCTCTCTCGCAAATTTCTAGGTAGGTATCGCTTAGAAAACCTTCTGGTAGGGAGAAACCAATTGCATCGCCTGAGGCTCCGGCAAAAGTGGTTACCCAGTCAGCGATCGTGACCAAACCTTGCGACAGACTCATTTCAAAGCTCTCATGTGTATCCAGTGAGTGTGGTTTGGCATGGTAGCATAGGGGCCCCTCCGTAGGGACGGGGCGACAGGGCTTTTAGCGAGGGGCTGCTTGGGCGTTGGCGATAACTTTTGCGAGAAGTTGGTGGCAATCTTGCATCGTCAGTTTGGCGATGTGATCGGGGCGGCCGGGGAGTTGGGTCGCTTTGAAAAGGAGTTTGGTGAGCGTGTCGATTTTCTTCGCGGCTCGTTCGATGCTGTAGTTTGACAATAACCCGAGGACGTCTTGGCAGGCGCAGCCGCCTCGGGTGAAGGCTTCGGGGATCGCCTTTTGAAGATCCTGCGCCATCGTTGTTCGCTGTCGCTGGCGTGGTTTTCGGCGACGCTTCAGCTTTCGCGATCCCATCGATTCGGGATCCTCGCACGGTGGCGGGAATTCTTCTTCACAATCAAGCCCGTGCGCGTAGAGGGTGTTGGTTCGATCTGGATCGACGCGATAACCGCCTTCGCAAGGTCCGCTGGGATTATGTGGCGTGGTAAGCTCTTGGTATGGGGAGGATCCTTGGTTCGGACTGAGCTTTTGTTCGAGAAAAAATGTGCCGGTGTCGTAGTTGTAGTAAGCGACAATGAGCCAAGTCGTGCTCGGGTCGGGCGGGTCGGGGATGATCGGCGGATTGCCGTATTGGTCGGTGTAGGCGATCCTGACAAACCATCGGCACGGATTGCCAGGGACGTAGTCAGTCGGTGCGACTTGCGAGTAAACGCGGTAGCCCGGTGGGTTGCGGCCGTCGTTGACTACGATCTCGACATCGTAGATTGATCTGTTGCTGAACCGGCACGGGTATGGTGTGGAACCAATGCCAACCTGTTGATCATGGCAGCAAGAGGGGCACCTTTCACCCTGGAAGTTGAGCGTCACACTGAACTTGCCGGAGTACTCGTTGAAGGTGCCGCTGATGGCGCAGGTGCTGTTGACTTCGATAAAGGCTTCGCCCGTGATGCCTGGCCCACTGATGATCCACTTTGTGATGAACCCACTGTCATCGTATTGGATCCGATAAATCCCATTGGTGGTCGGGATGTCGAATGTGCTGGCGTCGGCCGTTCGCATCGTTGTCCCGTTCTTAGTTGCTTCAACGGTTTGCGTTCCGGATGTGATGACGAATGATGTGACGAAGTCGGCGCAGTAGTCGCCCGGTGGCCAAAAACCGCAACCGCCAGAACAAGCGGGGTCATAAATCACGTCGCCGCAACAACAGCGTCTTGCCATTAGCAAGGTCCGGAAGCAATGAGGAATTCGTTGCCCGCGTTCTTGCAATAGCCTTCGAAGTCGATGCTGTCTTCGTCGCCCACACCGAGCGGGTCCGATAGGATGATCGTTGTAGAGCTGAATTCGACGCCGTCGGTGGTGTAGAGTTTCGCTTCGGTGGATCCGGACACCTGGGCGTCTTCGGTCAGCTTGTACCGCCACCGCGATTGAGATTTGCCAAGATCGACGATCGCGAATTCGTTGACGGCATCGTAGCCAAGGATCCGGTAGAGTCCGGAGCTGCAGCGGATAGCGTATTTAGGGTCGGAGGGGTCTGGCATGACGTAACGCAATGCGGATCCCTTGGATCCACTGCATTTGACAATGCCGAATGGATGCGGTTGATAAGGGAAGTACTCGCCATCGATCACGGGACTGTCGGCGATCACGATGTTGTCGATCGCTGAATGCCAGGTGGGAGTTGTGGCGGACATGATGGGCGTGTAGTTGGTGGTGATGCCCAACGTGCTGTCGGCTGGTTGTGTCATGCTTTCGAGTTGCAAGAATTCACCGGCCCCAACATCACGACCGGCGTTGTTCTTGATCATGATCGAACCGCGTGACGATCGGCGATTCGATGCTTCCCAACCCTTTCGTTTCCACCAAGCGAGCATTGCCTTGATGTCACGCCACAGCGATGCGGCCAAAATTCCCGATGCGTCGCCGCCCGGGGATGGTTGCGTGTCCATTGATCAGATTCCGAAGACGCTGGCGAAGCTGATCGAATCGAAGACGTCTAGCACAGCAGCCCGCTTGATCACCGAACATGGGAATCCGCCGACAGTTTCGGGGGCATAAAGGATGTCGAGAACCTGGTGCCCGAGTTTAGAAGGAATGACAACCCCGCTTCCTAAGTTGATGTTGGTTAGATTGCGAGAGAAGTTGAACAGCATATCGACATCCCAATCAGGATCGTCGCCGGCACGCTGACGGGACTGTATCGATTCGATTTGCAGCGTGCCGGCCGCGAATCCATTCCACGGGACAAGGTTTGTCACATGGATGTCGGCATATTCGGCCGCTGCGACGACGCGTCCTCCGGTCACTGCATTGGCATGGCTCCACACCGTTTGGACGGCCACTTGGGTCGAGCCGATCGGCACGTCGATACCGTCGATTTCGTATTTTCCATCGCGGTATGTCAGGCCCAGAGCGAGTTCGGCCTTGGTCCCGGAAAGTGTCGGGCGAGAGGCACCGGTCGGGTGATGTTCGGAGACGAGGGCTTTGGCAAATGTGCGGCGCGCCGTTTGCCCTGATCCACCAATCACAGACCATCTCGATTGACCGGCTGCCAACTTGACGACGGCGAGCCCAGACGCCTTGCTGGCGTAGCTCGCAGTTGCAGACCAGTAGTCCTCGGTGTCTTCGTGGCGTCCGAAGCCAACGCGAGTTTTTTGGAGTCCTAGGTACTCGTAGGGAATGTTGGCATCGTTCTGGATGAAGGTGACAATGTCCTGTTCGTCTTCATCATTGTCTGCATGAAGCAGGTAGGAGACGTCAAGATTGTCCTCGGCGTCAGAGACACCATCCACCGCATTGATGTCATTCCATTTGCGTTCAATGGTGATGGTCATGGGAAAGGCGATTCGCGAGTTGCAGGAGGCGAAGGGCGATCAAGATGGGAGTCCGTTAGGTGAAGACGAACGGCTTCTGACGAATGCGTTGAAGTTCCTCGGCGGTCTTTTTGCTGAGTTCGAGCTGCTTCTTCCGGAAGGCACGTTCGTCGGATTTGTCGTCGCGAGCTGTAGGGGCGAAGGACCCGACGTTGCTCGCGATCGCGGCGTTGCGTGTTGCGAATTGCTGGAGATCGGGAGTGCCTGGGGCATCGCCGAGGAAGTTCTCGCGTAGCTGTTTCGCGTAGGCCGCAGCTTCGTCGCGACCGAGCTTTCCGTCGTTTACAAGTTGAGCTGCTTTGGCGATTTGCTCGGCAACTTTCTGCGCATCGGATTTCAGAGATTCGCGTATCTGCTGAGCGGCCTTTGCCGCGGGATCGTCTTTCGGTTTGGGTTTGGAAGCTTCAAATTCTTTGCGAGCAGCCGCCAACGCACGCTTAAAGTACTCGGGTTGATCTTCGAACAATTTTCGAGCACGTTCGACTGCCTCGCGAAAGCGTTCGGCCGGCGTCATCAGCTGAGCCTTGAACTGTTCGGCCGGGTCGGTTGCCTTGAATTGATTCCGGGCTTGTTCGATCGCTCGCGACCTTGATTCAGGATCGTCCCTGAAAAGTTGGTTTGCTTTACGGATTTCGGCTTGGAGAGTTTCGGCAGGCGTTCGCAACTGCAGCTTGGCCTGTGCTGCTGGATCCGTTGCACGAAACTTTTCCGCTGCGTCTACCAACGCTCGATTCAGATTCTTCGAGTCGTTTTGGAACAGCTCCCTGGCTTCGGCGACGGATGCTTTGAAAATCTCAAGCGGCGTTCTTAACTGCTCGATCGCTTGGAACCGCGGGTCAGCACTTCGGTAGTCCTTCGTCGCTTGCGTTTTGAACGCGTCGAACTGATCCTGGCTGATTTCGCCGCGTTCGAGTAGCGTTTTCGCGTCAGAGATGCGTTCCTTGAAAGCTTCGAGCGGCGACTTCAATCCTCGGATTTCGTTTGCAAGGTTCAGCTGGGTTTGCGTGAGCTCAACAAGCGGCTTGGGGTCGATTCGGACTGCCTTGCTCACGTCCAGAGTTTTGAACAAATCGGTTGGTACCTCTTTGCCCATTTCACGATAGGTTTTGGCGAGTGCCTTGACTCGTTCGACTTCGAGTCCCTTCGCACCTGAATTAAGTCGCTTTTCGAAGTCGAGCCGATCCTTGTAATACTGCTTTGCGACAGCAGCAGCACTGGCAACCACTGCGATGGCTGCTCCGGCCGGAGTTACGAGACTTTTCGCAAGTTGACCTCCGACACTGCCAAGTAAACGGCTGAGGCCGCCAAAGATTCCTGCGATCGCACCACGCATATTCTTGAAGACGGTGACGGTCCCTTTCGCAGCGAATTTCGACCCAGAGACCAGCCCCTTGAACGCTTCGGTAACGCTAATCGTCCTTAAGGTTTTCAACAGCAAACCCAGCTTCGCGGTTAGTGTTGCTGCTGAAACCGTCGCTTTCCCTAGTGCGGCGCTGAGTGAAAATGAAGCTGTTGACAGTTTCAATGTTGCCAGGAGGGCTTTTAGCGTGAACTCCAGCCCCTTGAGTTTCAGGGATGCGGCAACGGCAATGATTCCCGCACCGGCTATCAGTTTCCCAAACGCCGCGATCGCCACACCAACAACGCCGGCTGCCGCGCCGATCGCTCCCATCGCGAACGCGACCGAGGCCAGTCCTTTGACCAGGATAGGAAAGCGTTCGAGGATCGAGCTGAACTGTTTGACGATCGACGCTGCCCCTTGCGCGAAAGCAGCTGCAATTCCCAGCAATGGCTTGCCAATGGCGGTTTTCAAATCGGAGAATGCAGACTTCAACTGTTTTATTGAGTTGTTGAAGCTGCCGGCCGTGCGGGTCGCATCTCCCTGAGCTTTTGTCGTTCCGTCCAGGGTGATTTCTATGATCGCCATCGCCTTTTGGTAGGCGGTGAGGTTCGTCGGGTCGAATCCGAGCTGCAGGGCCTTCGCTTTAATCTCCGCCTCTTGGGCGACCACACCGAACTTGCGCAGCGTTTCCGTGTTGCCGACAACCGCGCTCATCAACCGTTCGAAGGCTTCGGTGTCAGACATGTCATTGAATGAAGCCAGGTCGACCGCGAGCGTTGAGAGTGTCTTGGAGAGCTCGGTCGCTTGACGTTCATCAAAGCCCAATGGGACTAAAGTGTCTTGGGATTGGGCAAGGAAGCTGAGGAGCTGTTTTTCGCTTCTGCCTACTTCATCCGCGTACGCTTTTCCCCACTTTCTCACCTCAGTTACCTGGCTCGAAAATACAGTTTCAAACTTAGAAACTGTCTCGGCAAAATCACCTGCGGCGAATGTCGCGTTCACCAAACCGCCGATGATCCCAGCGCCCGCAAGGCCCACTCCGGCCCCCAAATTGCGAATGCTTTTCCCAACATCTTGGATCGATTGGCCTACCGCCTTGATCTCTTTGTCGATTTGTGCGGTGACACTTTTTATTCCCGATACTGCTTCACTAAGCGCCGCTTGGAGTTCGCGGGAGAGGTCGTCTTGGAGGGAGAGCGTGTAGACTGCTCCGCCGGCGTCGATATTGGTCATTCGATTTGCAAGTGGAGAGTGTCTAGTTGCTATTAACGCTTGATGCCTCGGCGGGCATGGGCGTGTAACTTTCTGATCGCTCTTTCCGCGGCGGGCCCCATGTAGGGCCGGGCGGCGATGTGCCGGGTTTGGGTGATGACGCGTCCGGTCTGGCGTGAACGCCGGCGAACGGTGGCGACGCCACCTCGTTCGAGCAGCCCAGGCAGAGCAGGAGTGATGCTGCTACCGGGGAAACCTACGGGGCCGGCTTTGACAGTGTCGCCTTCGATGATTGAGTCAAAGGTTTCGAGGTTGGGCTCGGACGAATGGATGTTGGGAGGTTGTCCCGGAGATGAGGCGAAATCCGATTCGGTGAGAATCGCTTTGGCTTCGCTTTCGAGGTCCTGTGCGAATTGCGCAAGGATGTCGTGTTTGAACTTTTCGACGCTACGCATTACCGACGCGGTGTTGTCACGCGTGCTGGATCGGACGCGAAACATTGGTCACCGTCCCCGCATTGCGAGTTTTCGCAGTATGCCAATGCTGTCTCGGCGCAGTGGCATTCCGGACGGCCGTCCGGATTCACCGTAAGGCGTGCAGGCGGATGGCTGGACCGGTTCTCCGCTAGAGGACATCGCGTTATGGACCTTGGCAATGATCGATGCAACACGATTCCATTCAGCTTTGTCGTGCTCGTGTGCCATCAACACGAGCTGTCCGAAGGTCAGTTCGTGGGGGAGGATTGCAAGGAGTCCGGCAAGTCGCCAGACGTCGGGCCAGATGGATTTGAGGGGTTCTCGCGAAACACCTTTTCGATGAGCTGGTCCATCTTGTCCAGGACCTGCTTCCCCCACGGAAAAAAATCAATGATCGCGCCTCGCATTGCGTCTTCAATGATGCGTGATGTTGGTCCGTCCATCGACTCTTGTAGCTGTTCGTAATTCTCGATCTCGATCGACTGCAGGCGGTCTTGGTAGTGGTTCCAGACGACTTGGCAGAGTACTTCGGGGTCCATGAAGATCTGCTGGTGAATGCCGCTTTCCAAGTTTCCAAGGTCGGTGCCGTTTTGCTTACCAAGATGTTTTCGGCCGACAGTGAGGGCGAGGCTGATTTGCGAGCCGTTGATGGTGGCAGTGGTGGGAGAGTTCATTGGGGGCGGATGTTGCGAGAGGCGTGGCGGAGGGGGCCGCGGCTGATGAGGGAAGCGACAAGAGAAACGCGTGGCTATTTGCCAGTGGGCTTGGCGGCTCGGTTGATGCCGCCTTTACGTGGCGGGTCGGGTTTGTAGTCTTGGAGCTTGTTCAAGTAGTCGGCGCAATCGACGAGTTGAACGACATCGTTTGAACGGCCACGGATTGGACGCTGCTTGCTTTGTTCCTGCAGGGCGGCTTGGGTTTCCGGTGTCAGCTCGAATCCGAGCTCCTGCAGGATTTTTGCACTGACGGGGATTTTCTTATCCAGCATTTCGTCTTCGTGCTTGTGGACGCTTCGCTCGGCGGCACGAAGCAGGTGGGCGTGAACCTTGGCCGAAATGCGTTTGGTAGTCATGAGAGTTGCGAGAAGGAGGGGGGGCTGTTGCCGGTGAATTGCGGCTGATGAGGGCGGAGAGTTAGGCGACAGTGACGCTATGCCAGCGTGGGGCAAGGTTGCTACTGGTTTCGAGATTGAGCACGAGTTCGACGTCAATGACGACGCCATCTTCCATTTGGCGTTCTTTTCCGAAGTTGGAGATCTCGAATGCGGCGAGCAGCCCGTACCAGGTGCCGGTTTCGGTTGCGTCACCGTCCGCCAAAAACAGCACGACCTGCGTGTCGTTGAAAAACGCTTCTTGGAATTCCTGGTAGTCGGCGTCGTCTGGGTCGTAGGTCATCGTGATCGTGACCGTCCCTTCCTTGAGCGTCGGTTTCTGCAAACGCCAGCCGTCTGATCGACGGTCGGTGACATCGGCCAAGGATTTGGACAGGCCGATCGATTCATCTTTGATGACGCCAACAGGGTTGTCGTAGACGGGGGTGCCGACGGAATCGGCGAGGTAAGTGACGAGATCAAGACCGGTTCGTGCGCCCATCGTTTTGGCTCGCTAGGAAAGTGGATAAGTGACTAGAAAAGAAGTTTGGAAAACGAGGGCTTGCCTGAGCTGACGCCAGCCGAGCCGCTGCATGAACCGGATCGATTTGGCTTTGCGGCCGTCGACTTTTCGATTGCGAATCAAGGCGAGCAATTCATCGTCGATGAATTCCAGCCAGGCGTCCTTTTCTGCTTCGGTTTCCGGATCCCCGTCGTCGCCGGGTTTGCCTTGTGGGGCGTTGGCAATGATTCGCAGTGTGGGAATCACGCCCCAGCGATCGCGAGCGATCCGGACATGTTCAACGCTGCCATCGACGTAGATGGTTGGTTTGTTGATCGACGTTTTTTCCACGGACGCGTTGCGTGCGTAGACGATTGATGGAGCGTTGCTAAATGGTGCATCGCCGAGCAACGTGACCATTGCCTTGGCGAGGGTGACGTCGATTGCGGGCATGAGCGATCGTAGGCGGGGATAGCTAAGGCAGGATCAAATCGCGTTTCAGCACTGATAGTCGATTTCGTCCACATGGACCCTGTGAAACGCTGCCGAAGCATCACTGGGGGTCGTGCAAGTGTTTGTGGACGGATCGTCGACGACAACGAATTGTCGCTGGAGCGTGTGAAAGGTGATGAGGTCGCCGATTTTGGCTTTCTCGAAAACCGGAGTTAGAAAAACCGGTCGGATCAGGATTTGCGTTTGTTGGTGCCGGATCGCGAACCCGTCGTCGTCAAACCCACGGGTCTTTGGGTCGCTGATCGTGGCTTGGATTGATTCGAAGATGTCGCCGCGACGGTATTCGGCCGGGTCTTCGGATTGCTGGGCCGTGCGGCCGTAGCCGGCACGGACGCGGTCATGAAAGCGAGACACGGAAAGGTGAGAGCTTGTGACGCTGATTCGCGGACGCCGGCGATTAGCTGGCGTCGATGATTTTCAGCTTCTTGGTTTTGGGGGCTTCGTTGGCGAGCTTTGCGGCGGCTTCGGATCCGCTGACGCGGACGAATTCGTCCTTCCACTTGACTCGCCCGGGTTGCTCTTCGAAGCACAAGCGAAAGTTGCCTCGCTTGACCTGGTCTTTGCCAGTGGATTCGAGGTCCGCATGGGCTTCGGCCAGGATCTGCTTGCGTTCGCTAGCCAAGGCGGAGCTGTCTTTGGCGATGGTGGCAAGCTGGGATTCAATCTGGCGAAGTCGAATCAGGCGATCGGGTTTGATGCGTGGCATGGAGCGGCTAGAGGCTAGAGGCAAGTTGCTAGAGGAGAGAGGAGAGAGGCCCGTAGTGAGGAGTGGCCGATTAGGCGTTGAGGGCGACGTAGACTTCGGTTTCGCCGTTGGCTTTGCCGCCGCGGCGTGCGGCGCCAACCTTGTAACCGCCGCTTGCGGCGACAGTGTCCGATGCGATGTGCACGGCGGCGCCGTCGGCAAGGACCAATGCGGACGGTGCCGGCAGGACGACAATCCCCTGGGTCCGGACTCTGGCCGGTTTGCCGGAGACTAGCGTGTTGTTGCTGTTGTTGATCGCGGCGCGTCCGTCATCGAGTTCGATGACTTCGCCCGGTGCGATGTCTGCGGCCGGGGTGATCAACGCTTCAAAGTCGTCGTTTTCGCGGAAGGTTCCAATCATTGGTCAGGCGTCCGAATTAGGAGAGGTTGTCAAAAGGTTGGGCGGTCGATGAATTACAGTCCCAAGGATTCGACCGCGGCAGTGTTTTGTTCGTCGCTAAGGAAGTCGGCCAGGTTGCCCGCATCGGCAAAGTGTTTGCGGATGTCGCCCAGCGTTTCAATTCCGCCCGCGGTTAGTGCGGCCGTGGTTTCATCATCGAGACCCAACGCGTCGACGGCGATGGCGTTGTCAGGATCCGCGTCGTCTGGCGTTCCGTCGGCGGTCGGATCGGCCTGCGGTTCGCTGGCCTCTGTTTTCGATTTGCGGCTGGTCGACTTTCGCTTCGTCTTCGCCGACGTCGTCTTTCGCGACGTCGTCTTTCGTGCGGTCGGCTGAGGGTTTGCTTCGCCGGATCCGGCATCGTCCGGTGGGGTTTCGTCCGACGGGGGTTCATCTGATTCGCCAGCGATAGCGATCATGTTTGCCATGCGCAGCGATGCGACGGTCCCAGCTGGCAATTGGCTGATGGGCGTCCCGGGTTTGATCTTCTTTCGATCGATGACGATTTCGGATTTGAGGACTTCTTTCATCGCTGGCTTTGGAGTTGTGAGTTGCTAGTTGCTGGAGGGAGAGAACGGCGGCCGGCAGGTGCTTCGTCAGCATCTGAAATTAGGATTAGCCGATTGGCGTTAGCCACGGTTTCGCTAACCGGGGCTAACGCCCGTCGGCTGATGAGTCGAACCCAAATCTTTGTTCTAGACGGATCACTACGCTTCGCTGCGGAAACGAATGATGCCGAGAGCCGCTAGGAACGCGAATCCGAAAATGTGCATCACGTCATAGTGATAGCCCCACCTGCCCTGGGTCAGTCGTGAGACGCGGACCATCGGAGCGCGGCTTGTACCACGTTGATAGACCCGGACCGCGACTTCGACGCTGTTGGTGGCAAGGTAGTGCGTCGTGACTGAACCGGTTTGGAATTCCTTGGTCATCGGGTGACGGGCACCGGCCGAGAGTCGAGAGCTTCCCACCGCACGGACGCCATAGTCGGCGATTGCGTTTTTGATGCCGTCGCCCCCATCTTCACCGATGGACGCGGATTGATAGATCTGCTTGCCCTTGGTCAACAGCTGGGTCGGCAGGAGTGCAAAACCGGCTTCGAAGTCCAGCGTTTCTTCGCCCATTGTCTGGCTCATCAACGCGGCGACGGCAAAGTCCGCGTTGTCGTGCGTCAACGGTTTTAATCCGTAGTCGGTTCCGTCGGTCGAATTGAACAACGCACGGCCCGTCGATTGCATCGTTGGGTTTGACAACAGGGTCGCATAGCCGAGTTTTTCCTCGGTGCGATAAGCTGCGGTTCCCATTCGCTTGGGGATCCGGTTGATGATGCCGAGGTTGTTGTCTTTCCAATCGTGGTAGCCGACCTCCTGTTCGCGTGTGAACATGTCGACGGCGATCGCTTCGTAGTCGGCGCCAATCGTGGTGTGTTCGGCGCGTCCGTTGCGTGGCGTGTGTGCCAGGTCCTCGGGCATGTCTTCGCGGAAACGTTGAACTTCCTTGAAGTCGTCGACTTCATCAACGCCGGTCCACATCGGCAGCGTTGCCGGTGCTTCTCGGTAGCCGAGCAACAACGATGCACCTACGGAAGCCTGGTAAACCTTTTGCAGGGTTCCCGAGCTGCTGGCCGCTTCCATCAACGCCCTTTCACCGCGAGGGATCGGCTTGCCATCGGCACGCAGGGCATCGATCGCCAGTTGTTTGTGGCTGACCGTTCCGTAGGCGTGTGCGGCTTCGAGTGCTTTCTGACGCGAATCGTCATTCAAGCCAGCCCGCAATTCCTTGGGGATCCCCATTTCGATCGCGGCGGGGTCCTGAAAGTGTTTTGAGTCCAACTTGTGACCGGCTTCTAGGAGGCAGGCGGCGGTCATCGCGTGGACGGTGCTGTTTTCGTCGCCCGAATGCGAGTGGATTGCGGGACCACGGGGGGCGCTGTTTCGATAGATGGTCAATTCGACTTCCTGGGCTTCCATGCCGGTTTCGATCGCGTGTGCCAGCAGATCAACCGATTCACCGTCGACGGTGATTTCTGGGCTTTTGTGCAAGGCGCACAATCGTGTGATCGTGCTGATGCGTTTCTGTTCGGCGGCGACGGCAGATCGCTGGGAAGCGACCAGGTCGATTTCGTCGTCCTGCGCTTCGACGCGTGCCGGGCCGTTGCCGGCTTTGATGTCGGCCGGTTTGCGCTGGGGCGTTTTGGGGTTGGACCGCGCAGGGCCCGAATCGCCGCTACCGTCGGAGTCGTCCGGATACTGGGCGTCGAAGGCCGCTTGCAAATTGGCGGTTTGTTCGGCAGAGATTTCGCCGGCATCGACGCCGCAGGCTTCCAGGAATTCTTCGAAGGTGGGAGGCATTTCGGTATCCGTTCCGATGGGAGAGAGTTCGGCGGCGATCGACGCGCGAGCGCTGGTGTCGCCGGCCGTGGTGACGAAACCGAAGCCGGTAAAGACACCGGCTCGGAGGAGTAGAAAAGGGCCTTTGATGCGTCGACCGTTGACGGTGACGATTTGGTTCTCTTGAATTGCTTCGATCTTGGTCTCGTCGGGCGAGCCTTCGACCGAGGTCCGCCAGATGTATCCGTTGCGGCTAGCGGCGACGATCTTTTCCCGTGATTCGCCGGGGACACTGAGCGGTCCTTCGCAGATCACGCGATTGTTGATTTGGTGGTTTTCAATGTGGCCAACGGGATCGGTGCGATCGTGTTGCCAGTTGCACGCGCTTTGTCCCGGTTGGAATTTCCAGCCCGCCAAGTCCAACACGACGCCGCGGCCGTAGTAACCGATACCGGACAAACGCGGCCGCATCAGTCCACCGCTGTAAACGATCGTGCGATAAGTCGGCGTCTTGGGTTCGTCGGTTTCATCGCCTCCCGCTTGCAGGTCGATCTCCGCTTCACCAGTGAGCCAAATCGTTTTCAGTGATTCGGGAAGTTTTGGTGCGGGTTTTCGACGTCTTGGTTTTTGGCGGGTGGGTTTGCGTGTTTTCGGCATGTCGCGTTATTGGTCCGAATCAGAATCGTCGTCGCTGGATTGGCGTTGCTTGTCGCTGGAGGGACGCGGTGACGGGGTGCGGATCCGGATCTTGTCTAATTCCGCATCACGCCGGCGTTGCTGGCGAATGTCGTCCCAGTGGGCTTCGGGATCGCGGCCGCGTTCGAGTAACGCTTCGTTTTTGGTCATCAGTTCCGCGTCGACGAGCGTGACGAGTGAGTCGGCATGCTTTTGTTCGTCGATGTGCGGTTGGCCGTCGAAGTACCAAACGTGATCTGGTAAATCGTCGGGATCGATCGAGCGGAATTCCGGGTACACCAATCGGGCATCGCGGAAGTACCAGCTGGCGATTTTGTCGAGTCCTTCGTTGCCGAGGTCGAAACGCTCGGTCTTTTGCATCGACCAGTAGGGTTGGTTGTCTGCGCGGACGGACGAATAGTTGTAGCCGGCTGCGGATCCGCGGCTGATGTTTGATGGTGCGACCTGGCCGCGGCCGGCTTCATCGATGATGGAGCCTTTGAAGTCCGGGTAGGTCGTGGTGGGTTGTTCGGCCTTGATCTGGCTGACCTTGTGACCTCGTGGGACGCCTAGAATCGTGCCGTGTTCGATCGGCATGGATTCGAGGGCTTCGAAGTCGTTGTCGTAGTCAGGGATACCGTCTTCACCGAGCGGCATTGATTGGGTTTCGAAGTAGGCGGCGATCGCGGCGGCGGTTTCGGCGGCGGTCAGTGATGCGAGCGACAGGCGTCGAGCTTGCGCGTACAGTGACAAGCTTTGGCACATTTCGCTGACGAAGCGGACCTGGTCACCACGTTCGAAACGCCCCCAATGAAACAAGTCGTCGGCGTCGATCGTGTCGGTGGCCAGGTCCGCATAAAACGTGTCACCCGGATGGGTGCGCATCATGGTGTAGCGGCTTGGTTCGCCATCGAGTGGGTCGATGTGGACACCACCGGTATAGTTTTCCTCTTCGCGTCCCATGGGATCATCGAAGTAGTCGCATTCGCACAGGCGGACTGAGGTTTTGACCTTGTTCTTGAGTCGCGGCGAGTATTGACGCAAGAACATCGATTCGCCGTCGACGCTGCGCATCACACGGCCGGTGCGAAGCTTGCGAGCCAGGTTTGTCACACGCATCCATTTCATCAACCGACGTTCGAGCAGTCGGTCTAGGTCGGATTCACCCGATTTGAATTGGACGCGTACTTCGCTGCCGATCAGGTCGTTGGACAGTGTCCACGCCAGGCCCTTGGCATAGCCGTTGTTGGCATATTCATACCGGGCGCGTTCGCGAATGCGTTTTCTGACGCTGGGGCTGTTGGCAGCACGGGCGGACAGTCCGTCCGCCATCTTCCAATGCTCTTCATTCCGGCCGCCATCGCTGGCAACGTCGTACAAGGCCTGGAGCGTCGGATGCTTGTTTGCGACCAGCGATTGGTATTCGCGTTCCGAGCGAACGGTGATGCGAAAGTTTTGCCCATGCTGGTCGACAATTTGGCTCTTGAAAGTCTGGCTCATCCTGAGCTTGAAAAGTACCGCGTCGGCATCGTGCCGGCAAAATTGGGAATCGTTCCCAGACGCGGTAAAGAGGGAGAGGCGTGATTAGGAGGCGCCAGGCATCCGAGCCTTGGCAAAGGCGAATCCGAATCCACGTCGCCTGAGCGATTTGGTCGATGCGATTCGCTCTTCCGCATCGAGATGGTCTTTTAACGAATGTTCAACATTGGTGGTCCCATCGACGGTGGTCTGTTTCGGCGCCGCCGCGGCTTGGCGGAGCGAGTCTTCGGTGGCTTGATCCATGCATCGACGATACCAGCCGCTCCGATGTTTGAGGGTGGAAGGATTTACAAACGAGCGGCAATTTTTTCATTTGTAAAACGATGAGCCTACGTCGGATGCGGGTTTCCGCGATGTTTTGCGGCATCTTCACTACGTGATGGCTTTTACAAAACGAACGAAGTGACCAGGTTTGTAAACCGCGATGAAAGGGATTCACGAGCGAGGTGGTATCGTGAGTTCCGTCGGAAGCATTGACGGGGTGACAGTCAGGTCGCAGTTGCATTCCTTCCATGATCGCGATCGCATGACTTGCGATGAACATGGATCACGGCGGTTTCTTGCCGACCGCCAGCACGTCATTGAGCGTGTCTTGTCTCGCTTGTCTTTCTCTTGCTCGTTCTGAGCTCGCCCACCATCAAGATGAGCCCACCGAAGCAGCTATGTCCCGATCGGTCGCCCCGTCGATGCAACCAAGTTAGTTCCCGTTTTCGAATGAATGTTCGTTGAGTCACCCGAGTCCGGATCCCCGATGTCCAAGCAACCCAAGTCCCTTGGCCTGTATTCGTGGTTGAAGTTCGATTCACGCAAGCAAACGCGATTGATCGGACGCGACCTGTATATGACGAAGGCGTTGAGTGTTTGGGCGTCGCTTGAGGACAGTGAAATCCGAGCGATCGCAAAACAAAGGTTGGTCAAACGTCACGCGTTTCGTGGCGTCACTAAATCGATCTGGATTGCGATCGCCACGCGTTTGATCACCGAGCTGATCAAACAGTGGGTGATCAACAACGTGTTCACGCCATCGTTTACCTACCAACCCAACGAGCCAGGGTATGAATCAAGTTCCAAGTGAAGTCCGGGGCTGGCGATTGTTGATCGGCTATCTGGGCATCATCGTTTTCACGTTCTGGTTTTTCACCGGGCGTGTCTTTAACCCGCTGTCCGGGGCGTTCGTCGCGATGGCCGGTGGATCGGCGGAGGCACCGGTCTACGGTGACCCGTTGTCGGATGTCGCCGACATCTTGTCCGCGATCGCTTATGTCATCGGCACCGTTTTGTGGTGGACCTTTTTCAAGGGCTATCGCGTGGCGTCGAGTCTGACGGACATGATCGCGTCTCGATTGCGTCAGTCACGTCAAGTGACCGATGACGCGGTGTCGTCGAACGCAAACGCCGACGCTGGGGATTCGGCAGCGGATCCGGATCCGCTGGAAGCGGTCATCCTGCGGTTCGATGAGGCCGCCAGAAAGGTCGATGTGACCGCAAAACGAGTCGATGAATTCGAGGCCCGAATCATCCGTTTAGAAGAGGCACGACATGGACAGTGAATCAACAAAAGCCATGGCGGAATTGCTGCGATCGATTCGTAGTCAACCATCATCCAGCCACGTGACGCGTGAGCCGGTCGCGATGCGATTGGTTTGGCCAATCGCGTTTGTCGTGGTCGCGATCTCGGCGATCATCATGCTGCCCGGACGGTCGATCGGTCCACAGCCAGGTCCGGAGCCAGGTCCGGAGCCAACGCCAGTGGTGGCCGATGTCGCCGAGCTGACCGAGTCATTGTGCGCGAAGTACATGGCGGCGATGGCGGAGGGGCAAACGTACCTGGCAGAGGAAGTCGCGGCCGGTCGTGTTGCCAATCAAGAGCAGTACTTTGCGATGAGCAAAGCGCTTTCCACGGCGGCACGCAAGGATGCGTTCATGCCGCTGTCAGATCATGAGAACGTGGCCATGCCACACAACCCGATGGGCGATTGGGACGCGAGCCAACGCGAAACTGTCGTCCGTCACACCCAGCAAGTAGCGGAAGGATTCCGGAGGGCATCGCAGTGAGCGAAGAAAAACCAAGCCAGGAACAGGACGTCGCGTTTGACGAGTACTCGCACTTGGTCGGCGGATTTGATCCGGACCGCGAAGATCGTGAGCAGCTGGAGCAAACGAAGGCTGAACCGGTGGTGTTGATGATGGGGGATCTGCCCGAGGAGGTTGACCCGCGAAATCATCCCGAGGCCGGCAAAGGTTTTTTGCGAGTCGAAAATCAGGGATCCATCGGTAGCTGCCAAGGCAACGCACTGACCGATTGTGCCGAGTTTTGTTTCTTCCTGGTCACCGGAAAGGTGGTGCAGTTCAGCCGGATGTTTGCGTACCTGGTTTCGCAAATGTTTGATCGGTTGCGCGGCGATCGCGGAAGTTCGCTGAGTGCCGGCACGAAGGCGGCAAAGGAAGTCGGATTCTGCCCCGAGGATGACGCGCCCTATCCGAACAGTTATCCCGGTTGGGGTTGGGTGACGGACAAGATGCGAAAGCTGGCGGAGAAAGCCCGCTTGATGTCGCACACGTTGCCCAAATCGGCGATGGAGTGCAAGCAGTTTCTGGGGTCCGGGCTTGGGGTGCTGCAGATCGGCATTTCCTGGGGGCCCGCCATGCAGCCAGACAAGTACGGCTGCATTCGCAAGTTCTTTACCACCCGGCGTGATGGCGGGCATAGCGTCGTGATCGTGGGTTACGTCACTGATGCGACCGTCGGACAACGCAGCACGGCCGGGTATTGGTTCTTGGTCAAGAACAGCTGGGGGCTGCGATGGGGAATCAAGGGGTACGCGTATTTGGATCCGGCAGCAGTCGACCAAATGCTGAAACATCCCTGGACGGTGATCATTGGCCGTAGCGATATGGAGACACCGACGCCGAGACCGATTCGCGTTGATTTCACAAAGCAAAGTCGATTCGGTCGCACCTCGATCGAACTAGTGATCGCGGCGGCGATCGCGATCACGTTGGCCGGTTCGGTGATCCATGCCGGGCCGCCCAGTTGGTTCTCGCCAGATGTGACCGAGCAGGCGGATGTGACTGAGCAGGCGGATGTGACTGAGCAGGCGGATGTGACTGAGCAGGCGGCCAGTTATCGAGATCTCGAGAACAACCCCGCGAAGGGCATCCAGCCGGTCAGTTGCGATTGTGATTGCCAGGCGAAGCTGGATGGGTTGGCCAAGCGGATCGCAGAGCTGGAGCGTGAAGTTGCGTCGATACGATCACGATTGGTTGAAAAGGCGCCGCCACGAGTGACGAAGCAAGCCGAGCCCCGGGTGGTCGTGACGATGCGCAGTTTCAAAGATGGGGAATGCCCCGCATGTGCTAGGTGGATGATTGCCGAAGCACCTAAGTTGCGAGCCAAGGGAATTGAGGTTTTCGAAGTCAAAGACATCGAAGGCGAGCCGGCACCGCAGTTGGAATTCAGCGTTGACAATCAAACGTTCCAGTTGAAAACCGGTTACTTCTTTGCCGAACAGATCCTCAAGACGATCGACACGAAGCGATGATCTGGATTCAAATTCTTGCCGCATGGTTGCTGGCCGATTTTATCACCGGTGTTTTTCATTGGTTCGAGGATCGTTATTTAGACGATACCCAGTCGCTTGAATTCGCACGCGGATTGGCGACGGACAATCAATTGCACCACGAACGCCCGACGGCAATGTTGTTGTCGACGCATTGGCAAAACATGCGATCGGCCGCAATCGTCGCTTGGCCACTTGCCATGCTCGCGTGGTCGATGGGAGCGCCGGTGTGGTTCTGGTTGGGATTGGCATTTGCAGCGTTCGGGAACCTGGTTCACCGATTTGCACATGAGCCGAGACGAAAGCTACCGCGGTGGATTCGCGGCCTGCAGGAGTTCGGATTGTTTATCAGTCGCGAGCACCACGATTCGCATCATCGCGAAATGGGGCGGCTGATCCCCAAGAGCCGGGCGGCGATCGCGTATTGCCCTATGACCGATTGGGTCAATCCGCTGCTGGACCGCGTCCAATTCTGAGCTCGGTTGGAATCGTTGTTGCGGATGATCGGAGTACGGACCGTCGGAGATCGGTTTCAATGATCGGACAAGTTGAACAAGGCGTTGATGCGCTGGTCAAGGTGACCGATGGCCGAAGCGAAATTTTTGTCGCTGGCGTGCTGTTGTTCGTTGGGGCAATCCTAGCGGTGTTCTTTTCATGGAAGTTTCGGACCGACGCGATCGAACGCGAAGACCGCAGGGAAACCGAGCGACAGAAGATGGAAAAAGAGCGTTCGGCGAAAGAAGAACAGCGGATGCAATCGATGATTGATCACGCTAATTCGATGGCTGCTCGCAACGCGGATCAGTTGGACGTGTTGTGCGGTGCGATGGATCGAACATCGCGATGCATGGAATCAATGGCCAAGACATCCGCCAACATGGAGACGGCGGTCCTGGAGTTGTCCGAGCAACAACGCAAAGATCGTTCGGCAATTGGATCCATCATCGACGCGACCGAGCTGGCACATCGCGGTGAATCGGATCGGTTTCAGGATGCGATCCGCGATGCGCGAACGGCCCTGCAGAGTAGCAATTGAATCAGGAACCGATGATCGCCCACCTGCAACCAACGATTTACGAGCTACGGATCTTTGAAGATGGTGGCCAGTACCCGCACGATTCACCGATCGCGGTCGCGATGGTTGCGGTTCGCGATCACGGAAAAACGGCCGAAGTACGGATGGCAATGACTAAACGCCGGATGCGGCCGTTTGAGACTCGCCGGCTGGTGTTCGATGCACTGCGTGCACATGGATTTTGCCGCTGCATTTGGGATCGGGGCGGCGACACTGAACCGGAGTTGATTGAACTATGACTATTTATGTGTCCACATCTGGCAACGATAGCAACCCAGGAACGATCGGATCCCCAAAGCGTGCGATCGCGGCGGCCATCAATACAGCCAGCAGTGCTGGAGATTCGCACGTGATCGTAGAGTCCGGTACCTACCGAGAAGGCAGTACCTACGGGTTAGACGTGCCTAGCATCAGCCTCGACATCACGGTCACCAGTGACACTGACGACTACGACGATGTGACCATATCACCCGGCACTGACAATGCCTCTACGGCACTTAGGTGCGCGCAGAACATGTCGCATAAGCTGACATTGCGGGGCATTACGCTTGCTCCGCACGGGGACGCTGACGCATTCAACTTCGGAACGGTTTTTTTGCATCAGAATGCAGGCAAGATTCGGTTCGAGAACTGCCACATTGCACACACCGGCGTAAACGATGAAGCCGTCGAAGCCCGAACAAGCTGGTCCGGCGTTGACGCAGTAGCAGAGTTCATCGACACGAAGATCACGGGCGGCAAAAGTGGTAACCCGCTTGTCAATTTCTTCGGCTCATCTTCCGCGACTCGGCGGGTCGTTTTCGAAGATTGTGAAGTCATTCACGGGGGCGATTCTGCAGCCATTCAATGTGCCAATGTTGGCGACGTAACCGCAAGCGGTGGTGACAACGAGACCATCATCCGCCGTGGAATCTGGAAAACAACGTCGGGGAGCTACGCGATTCATATCGGCCCGGTCGATGCAGCACAGCCAACATTCAACACGTTCGATTACCTGATCGAAGACGTGAAGATCTCTGTCAACGAGGTCGCCGGTGCGCATGGACTGCTCGTTGGTGGTGGCGTTAGCAATTACGTGTTACGCAGGGTTGCGGTGGGAAATGCACCTAGCGGTGCTGACACTTGTTACGGGATCGTTGACAAGGGCCAGAATGGGCTACATGAAGACTGTGTCTACATGGTTAGCAACGCGGGTTCCTTCGGCTGTGTCTTACTAAAAGGCGCAAAGAACGTTCGCTACGAACGGTGCCTCATGACAGTACAAACCGGTGGCGTCATCCGAACGGCACCGGGTTCGAGACTGGGAGGTGCTGGCCTGAACCAGGATGAGACTGAAGAAATCACGTTCAGCGATTGCACTCTCATCGCCGCGAATGACGTGGCTACATCGCAGTTGTTCCTGGAGATGAGCGATGCCGACACTCACAACATTAGCTTTGAGAACTGCCGGCTGATGGGCAATGCTGATGGCTTGGGCGCGGCTCCGCAAACCGTCTGGCCGTTATCAGGCGAAAACGCAAACACGTGGTCGCGTACTGCCGCCGTAGAAGGTGCTACTGGAGGCATTGAAGATCCGCCGGCATTGCCCGCCGAGGCCGCAGTGTTAGCAAACGTAGAGTACGGGTACGCGAGTGATCCTCGCACCGGATCACTCGCAGTGGGAGGAGTAACAGGATTTTCCGCTGCAGCGCTTAGCGAAATACTAACTGCGATGGGGCTAACTGAAGGATCACTTGATTCGAAACTAGGCAGTGTGGGTTCAACGACGAGTAAAGTCCTGGTGGCTGTCGATAGCATTGCGAAATCAACCAACCTTTCGGACACCCCTCTTGCCACACTGACAGCTAATGGCGGCGTAGATCAGGCTGCCTGGCAGATGGATACTTCGGTCTCCGAAGGCGCGTCCGGCATTGGCAGAACATTTTGGCAAGTTGGTAATTCGCAACGCGTTCGCCGCGTTGGAAAGCTGGTACAGGTGCAGCTACAAACTGCCGCGGTGCACGATTTTGGTGTCCCCGCAAAGATCAAGGTATTTCGATCTGGATCGGTTGTATCGGAATCAGAATGGTTCGATCTAAGCGACTCTGCCGGAGTTCGCCAAGTGATTGACTTAGTTACACCAATTGGTGTCCAAGTTGGCGACTATCTTGGGATCTATGTTTCCGACGCCGGGGCGGGAGATGCATCTGGTCTGGCTCTGACGAATGCGGCAGGCGAATCCGTCAAGTATGTCGACGGCGATGTGAATTCGGACGCAGTGTCGGCAACGCTCACCAATTACTCGATTAATCTTGCTGCTATGAGTATCGCGCCTCGACTCGCGATCACTGGCGACTCGATCGCAGAGGGTCACAATGGTGCAAGCGACTACCACGGTTTTCTTCATACCAGCAGTACACCTGGAGGTAATGAGGCGAGCGAGATTGGGCATGCGATTCGGAAAATCAAGGGGGACGCATTTGGGTACGAAAACCATGCACTGGGATCGCAAACTTTTGCATGGGTCCGATCGACCGGTGTGCCTTCCGCCGTGGCATCGCGGGCGCCGAATATTTTGATTCATTGCGGCGTCAACGACATCGCTCAGTCGCGGGAATGGTCGGACGTTGAGGCAGACCTAGACGCGATCCGCGCCGCAGTGCCAGCAAGCACGGCCCTGTACATAAACGAAATCCTACCGTGGACAGCGGGCAGCGACACACAAGCCGCGACGATCCGCGATTGGAACACCCGGCTTGCTGTGTGGTGCGATGAAAACAACGTATTGCTAATTCGGTGCCACGACGCGATGGGCCAAGTACGTGGAACCACTGGCGAAATTGACGATTTAGCAACCCAATACAATCAAGATGGCGTGCACCTTACCGAAGCCGGTGTAAACAAGATCGCCGAAATTGTTTCGTTCGTGCTTGCCGGTTCCGATATCGAAAGCTTGGGGCAAAAGATTGACGAAGTCGCCAACAGAACGAGCAAGTCTGCGATTCGCCAAAGCATTGGTGGCCGTTGGACCGACGAAGATGGCAAGACATTCGATTTGGAGATCACCGATACGCCATGAGTTTTGCGGATGTGTTCGGACAGGGGACGTCGGGTAGTGATCCCGCAGAAATTGCCGCTGCGATTATTGCGGAGCTTGGCGATCGACCGATCGTGGTGACTCGGAAGTCGCCCCAGTTCGATCCGAAGCAGGCGAAGTTTCGGTTGGTCGTCGGCGACGATTACTTGGTCGCGAATCATCGCCAAACATCGTTTGCGGTGGATTTTGATCGGACGCCGACTCCAGCTTGGACAGTTGAGGTCGCTGCGAAAGACAAGTACGGCAATCAGTTTGCCGGCGTCGGATCAATCGATGCGAATCCGGATCCAGAATCGGATTACATGATCACAATCCAGTGGCCCAGGGCGGACCTAATCCCAATGGATGCAACCGCCAACGGTGTGTGGATGGCTCGCGTGAAAGACGCCGAGGGCAACCAACAAACGGAAGTGTCCGGGCCGATTACCGTGGCGAATAGTTCGATCGATTAAGTTTTGCGCGCCCGACGCGTGAAGCAAACGCTGCCTACAATCAATACTACTCGATCCCCAAAGGAGGCCATTCATGGCCAAATTTTTGAGATCGGGCTAAAAACCTCGGTCACGAGGCCCACGGCACCTGCCCGATGGATTGACAGCGAATCCTGAAAGGTGAATCACACGTGGTTTCGTGGCGAGGCAAGGCATGGGGCCAGCCGGTGCGTTGTCGACCGGCTGGCTTTTTCTAACGAAACAAAATTCGGGCGATGTCGACTCAACCGTGGCCGGCGCCGATCGGTCAACCCTTGGAGAGTGGGCTAGCGATCGCGTTTCTTGTTCTTCATCGCGGCACGTCGCTCGGCAAGCGTGGGTTTGCGTTTCTTGTTGGCCGATGCATCGGCCTGGGCCTTGTTGCTGATGCCGGGGATCGATTTTGGTTTCCCACCGGATGTTTTCTTGTCGCCCGGGATGGTGATGCCGGCGATGCTGGCGGCGACGGCCGCCATCCGCTCGGCGTCTTTCCAGTGGTTTTCGCAACCGGGTTTTAGCGACCATTCGAAAAGCTTGCGGCCGCGTCCGTAGGTTTCGGTCGCAGTTTCCGCGGACAGCTGATCGGATAGCATGCGGTTGAGCGCATGCGGGGCTTTGTACAACGACCAAGACCCGGGGGTGCCGATCGGCGTGGCCCATCGCATGGCCATCCGTGTGGCCCAATCGTTGGTGTCGATCATGACGTGGCGTGATTGATCGGTACCGATGACGGTGGGCATTTTCCATCCGGGGCCACGGCGTTCGCCAGGCTTTCGCCGGGTGACGGCCCAGGGAGTGCTTTTGGAAGTGACGCCGACGCCCTTTGCCGGCAGGACGGCCAGCGGCGACGATCGGCAGAAGGATTGAACGACGCGGGTCAGGTAGCCATCGTCGATCAGGCATAGCTCGAGCTTCAACTTGCGTGAACGATCGGCGGTGTAGACGTCGCGATCGAACAGACCACGCGTCAGCGTTTCGAGGGCGATTCGTAGTGCGCCCTCGGGACGGCCGTCGCCGGTGACGTCCATCATTGTGCGGCCGCCTTGTTCGACCTGGTTTAACGTGAAGTACGGCCCCAGGGCGGGTTGCTCGGGCCAGACGCCACGGTCGACCACGTATCCGGTGAAGTCTTCGGTGACGGCGACGATGTACCACCACAGCGATGACATTTGGACGTCGATTCCGCAAAACATTCGCGTGGCGTCGTCGGGCACGGTGCCGCGGCGATGCGTGTATTGCTTGATGACGATTTCGTCGCTGGATGGAATGTGGATCCCGGTGACCGACGCGTTGTTGTCTTTGGGATTGTTCTGATACTCGGCGTCGAACGTATCGGGATTGTCGGATCGCAAACCGAACGCATGCTGCAGCGCACTGATTTCGTGTGGGTACTTGCGAGCTTCCCAGCTGGCGCGTCCGCCCTTTTCAATGGTCTTTTGGTGCTTGCGATAGAACGCGGTCGCTTTGGGGTGATCTTCGATTCCCTGGGCCAGTTCGCCGGCACGGATTTCCAGATAGGTTTCCAGTTTTTCGAGTGCGGTTTTAGCGGTGGGCCACTTCTCGACCAATTTGAACACGTCCGCTCGCCACTGGGGATAGAGCGTTCGATTGGACAGGCGTGATGCACTGTCGCCGTGCCGAATGATGGTGGACGACGCTAGGCCGGCGATCTTTTTGCCGGGGCCGCCTAGACCCATCACGGCGCCGTTGAGTGTCAGTTCGCGAGTGCTGCACTGGACGTCGCTGCGGGCGGAGGCGTCGGTTTGAAAGTCGTCGATCAGGAAGCAGTCGGGACGCTGGGTTTTGCCGCTTTGCGCGTTGACCTTGGCCATTCCGCGGATACGGCCCAGGATGCCGGCACATTTGATGACGGCGCCGGCCGCGGCGGATCCTTCGACGGCCGGGAAAACGATTTCTTTGGTGGTCCACGTGATGTGGGTGCGTTTTCCGCCGCAGGTTTGCCCCTTGGCTCGCTGGTTGATTCCCTCGAGCGCACGGATCGGGATAGCGATTTCGGGAAAGTCTTCGGCGAGTCGCTGGTTGGTTTCCCATTCGGCGATCAGGATTTCGGCCAGCTCCTCGGCGGCGGATTCTTCGGCGGCGATCAGCGCGATGAAGTTGCGATAACCGTAGCTGATACCCCAGTTGGTCGCCCGTGTCAGCATTTGTGTTTTGCCGCTGCCCCGCGGCATCATGACACATTTTCGCCCACCGTGAAGGATTACGTTTTGGACGTCCGCTAAGAACGCGATGTGATTGGGCGACCAATCCAGGGCAAAGGTTTCGGGGTAGTACGTTTTCAGATACAGCGGCAAATCTTTGCGACACCGATCACGACGTTGCTTGTTCTTTGGCGGCGGGATGCTGCCGATGTCGCGCCCCTTTTGCGATTGTTCCTTTTGTCGCTCGGCGGCTCGTTGCTTGTGCTGATCGTATCCGTGATCTGTCATTGGGAGAGTTGCTAGATGCTAGATGCTAGAAGCAAGAGGAGAGAGGCGATCGCTAGAACGGGATGTCGGCGTTGCGATCGTTGGTGATGACTTCTTGCACCTGGCGTCGGAGCTCGTCACGTGATTCGACGAGATCGCGGATGGTGTCGTGGCAGTTCGCGAGTTCGCGGCTGATGCCTTCGTTTTGGGTTTCCAATGCGATGCAGCGATTGCCGGCGTTGTTGGCCTTCTGACGCTCGTAAGAGCTTTCTTCGACGGACCTGTGATACGCACGGCGACAGTCTTCAATTTTCAACGCTTGGGAGGCATTGGCCTCTTTGATGGTTTGGATCTCGCGTGCCTGGCGACGGTTGAGGAACGCCAGGGCAGCGATCAAGACGATCGCGAAAAGGGGACAAAGGATCATGTTTTGATGACGCGTTTGATCACGTCTCCGGAGGCGGGGAAGAAATGGGAGTCCTGGACGCAGGTGATCGCGTCATCCGGATCGGTGGCGCGAACGGTTCGCTGGATCGATCTTGCATCGCCCGAGGGTTTTTCGATGACGACGATCCAGTTTTGATACTTGCGATGAGGGTTGGTCTGGGGCGTGGCTTGGTTTGGCATCACTTTTCGACGTCGCGTCCACATTCGGGGCACACCTGTTGCCGCATGACTTTTTTGCTTCGCCCGCAGCTGCAGTAGTAGTAGGTCAGCATGCGTTGGGTGCTGCCGGCCGTCATTTTTTTGCCGCAAACGCATCGCGGTCGTTGGTCCGGACGAAGTCGCGCGAACGTTTCCCGTCGGGTTTCGGATTCCCGGCCGGGTTGATTGATCACCGCAATCACGCGGGCGTTGCCTTGCGAAGGGTTTCGAAATCCAATCGATGGGGACGCGTGCAAACGCCAAGCTGGACGAGTCGATCGTTCAGCGTGTGGTTTTCGTCCAGATAGATGACGCCGGGATGCTTGGAATTCGCCTTGATCGTGTCTTCCCAGCCGCGGCGGCTGACGGGGCCGGGCGGCGGCGGAAGCCAGACGGTGACTTTTCCGCCGACACGACCGAGGAGTCGTGCAACGGTATGACAGGCGGTGATCGCGGCCGGATTGGATTGCTCTTCGAATCCCGGCATTTTGATCGACGCCGGCGGGGCGGCGACGTCCAACAGGGCGATGATCATGGCCCGGTTGTCGATCATGACTTCGACCAGGTCGGCGTTCAGGCCAACGTTGGTCATTGCTTTGCAGTGTCGCACATGACCGACGGGCGGCCGCTGAGCGGGCACGGTGACCCGTCGCAACATGATAGGCGTCTCTCTCCGAAATCCATTCGTCAGCGGCGTTTGCCAATGCCCACCTGGGCCGGCCGCCTACGCCAGTGATCGTACCACAGGAATAGTCGAATCCCGTAAATTCGGGGCTCGTTTGTAAAACAGCCCCCGTAATCGGGTGGGGCTCGCGTCGGGGTAGGCAAGATAGGAGAATGCAGCACGGATCATCCCTTGTATCAACCACGGTCTTTGGCCAATGACGCTAGCTTTTGCGATCGACGGACCGGCAAAAAACACGCAAATCCGCTTAGATGAGATGCATACGCGGGTCTTCGTCGCTGACCCGGATGACTTGCGATTCGCCATCGAACATGAAGCCCGACCGCTGCCAGTTGCCGAAACCTTCTACCACCGAAGACAATTTGCATTCGCTCAGTTTGATTGCCCGACCTATCGGATCGACGTGTCGGCAACCATCGCGACGGTCGATCCGACATTGAAACTGAAACGCCTTCCCAAGGGTGCGCCCCTGCAGGTTCACCGTACCGAAAAGCCAGTCCCGAACATTGCCACGGACTTTGATGCCTGGTGGCGTTTCACTTGTTTTCGGCTGGGCATCCAGAATGATCGCGACACCGCGATAGAGCTGCAGCGGGAAGCGGAATTCTTGGAAGCGTTGCGACGGGAGCAACGACGTGTCTTGTCACGGCTCAAGGGGAAGTAGGTCAACCGTTGCGTTGCCACGCCAGCTCTCGCTCTCGCTGTCGTTTTTCGGAGAGTTCGACCTGGAATTGGATCTCGTCGACCGTATCGATGCAGTATCGCCAGCCGCCGCGACATCGATAGTGCCGATGGATGACGTCGAAGTCGCTGGCGTTGCAGATAAGTTGCACGATGTTGTGAACGCGATCGCGATCCGGGCGGAGGACTCAAAGTGATCAAGAGTTGAATGAGCGGTAATGATCGGGGGCGAGTCCTTGGCCGTCGCGAGCCTTTGGGTTTGAAAGCGAACCAGTGCTCACGTACTGTGCCAGACCGGTTGGAAATTCAATAGCACAGATCACCTAATATTTGCGGTGCCCCTGTCGTTAGTGACCACTGACGAGCCCAATCTTATTCGCAGCGACGGCGGTGGCGTACAAGCCTATGCCGAATACGAGATGTGCCATAAAGCTCTTTGCGATAAGAATCGAAGGATGAGGCGTTTGGCAGGCTGCGACCCCAAGTCCGAAACACGGCCACATCAAAAATAGTGGAAACACCATTGTCGCAAGCCCCACAACTATCGCCGGAACGATGCTGGGTGATTCCAACCAGTGCGTTCCCCGCCAACAGAGAAGAAGCATCCCAAACATGCTCCCGATACAGTAGTGAGCCAACAGGCCAACCGATGACTCGCCATACACCGGCGGACTCGCGAAAATTGTAGGGTTAGTATGCACCAACTTGCCTTCAAGCATGTAGCCAATCCAGCGACCGAGAACCGCGAGATCCAATCCTGAAACTCTAAAGACAACTTTCAGAAATTTCCCCCAGATATCCATCATGGCGGTCGCGCCGAAACCAATGATCGAACCGGATAAAATAACGCCGATTGTTCGTGGAAGATTTTCAAGCATGGCCTTCTCCTTCCGATGACGTCGCAATGTTCGAATCACATGGGAGCGGAGCAGAAACTTTTGCAATCCCGTATTCCTCGGCCAACGTCGGGCATTGAATACCCGGACGAGACTCAACGTCCGAGGCTTTTGTGCCACGATCCACCACCTTTCCCGAACGCTCGATCATCTCTTCTACCCCCGCTGAACTATAAAGGAGAAGTGCCCTGGCGACGGCGTCTGTGTTGTTGCGGAAACCTCGTACTACCCCGGGAGGGCACGAAACGAAGTCCTCCTTATAGGCACGAAACTCTTTGTTCCCGAGATAGAACGAAAGGCAACCTTCGAGCACAAAGAATGACTCATCCTCGCGGTCATGGGTGTGGAACGGAGCGCCTTGGCCTGGTTCAAGTACCATTTCGATGGCCGAAAACCGCTGCTCCGTCTGGCTCCCTGACGCAATGATTCGATACAAGTTTCCCGCCGACACAACATGAATTCCCTCGGTTCTTTTCAACGTAATCGTATTCTGTCTCGTCTTCAAAACTGTCTCCTCTGGTGCCGAAATGATGTTGTTTACTAACCCGAAACACCTGTTCTCAGGCAGCTAAAAGCCGTTGATTCGCGTTGCTGGAAGTTATAGGTCCTCAAGTGCACTTGAGGTCAAGCATCGTTTGGTCTAATAATTATCAGAGATGATGAAATTTTCTTTCTCAACGCGGCTGTCTTAGCAGATGGCAAGTGGGTCTCCGTACTCGCGAGGTTCTGACAATTCCATTCTCAGTTCTTACTAATGGCGCGTTGGAGCATTTTTTTGAGAGGTAGACATGCTCGATATCGGTGAGGTCTCAAGGCAATCCGGGTTGCCTGCGTCGGCTTTGAGATTTTATGAAGAGAAGGGGCTTATCAAGTCCGTCGGCAGAAACGGCCTGAGGAGAGTTTTTGACGCCGGAGTCGTCGAAAGACTTCAGTTCATTGCATTGGCCCGTGCGGCAAGTTTTTCGCTTGCGGAAGTTGCCGAGATGTTTCGCACTGACGGTTCGTACGAAGTCAATAGAGTTTCATTGAATGAGAAGGCTGATGAGCTGGACCAACGAATAAAACAGTTGCGATCTGTGCGTGATGCACTAAGACATGCCGCAGAATGCCCATCTCCCAGCCACAAAGAGTGCCCAAAATTTCAGAAGCTGTTGCGTATCGCTGGCAGTAAACGGTTTCAGGATCGATTGCGAAATTCCTAAAACCGCGGCCAGCGCCGGTACTAATTCACCGTTGCCGATCCGTCGAAGTAAATTCAAAACCGCGATGCTAGAAACACCACGCGAGAATGTTGCGTGGATCGGCCGAACGTTTGAAGTGTTGCCAAATGGATGGCTCATGCTCGGACACCGTTTCGGTAGAGGTACTCGGCGGCTTGTTCTGGGTTGCAAAAGTTGTGTAGGTTGTGAAGTGACCACAACCAAGCGTTGCCGGTTCCCGGTTGGTCGATGGTCGGGTCAATTTCAAAGGTATCTTTCGTCGCTATGCAGAATGCCACGAACTGTTCAGGCCAGGGCTCGCCGGCTGATTCATCCCAGCACGATCCGGTGGCGCCGGTGAACAAGTCTTCGAGTCGTTGCAGCAATCGCGCCTTGGCTTCGGCTTCACGTTGCTGTTTCGTTTTGCGTTTGCTCATTGGGACCTCCTGTTTGATCAGTGATTGTGCCAGGCCAGCAACGGCCGGTTAGCCCTTCGAACAGCTTGGCAATCTCCCAGCGGAAATAGATGGTTCGAACGTGAATGCTGCGATAGGGTTCATCTTGATGGATCCAGCAAAACCACTTCCTCCAAACGCCCAAACGCTGATCCCAGGTTTCTTTGTGAGGGGCTAGGTCAATGCACAAATCGGAATGGCATGTTCCAAACGACGCATCTCGTTGGATGGTTTTCCAGCCAATCTCCATTCGGCGAACCGGCATACGGTCGTCTCGGCGATTGCCAACAATCCGAAACTCATGTTGTCTAAGCCACTCTTCGCTGATCGGTTGATCGATCCGGCCACAGGGGTCTCTTGGGTTTGGCCAGGTTGGCGATGCGATTTCGCGTTTGCTCATTGGGGGCACCTGTTTGATCAGTGTTATGCCGCGTCGGTTGCAGCCTTGATAGCGTCGCGGACGCCCTGTAACTCTTCGTTGGGGATTCCGTCTCGCACGGCCATCACGGATGCAATTGCATGATCCGCAGCACGACACGCACGAACCAGATCGTCAACGATCTTCGCACGCTCGCCTTCGGACGCGAAACGGTAGTCCTGATGCGTCGTTGCGTCGCTCATGTCAGCGCCGATTGTTTCGAGGCACTTGTCTCGCACGCGTACGGCTCCCTCTTTGTCTGCCGGATCGCGTCCCCAGGTCGTCGCGTGGGTCCTTTGGCTTTCGTGATCGTACGCCAGAATCACCACCCAATCCTTGCGGTAGTCTTCGCCAATCGCACGGGCCACGGAAACGGGAATCGCGGCATAACCAGCGGATGATCTGGAGATGCAGTCGTCCGGTTGGCTTGTGTTTTCATTCATGGCTTGCCTCTCTGCGATGGTTCGTTTGGGTCAATCAATTGAACTGTCCATTGGTTTGCGTTGCTACATCGATTCTTCGCTGGCCAGGCTCTTCCACCAATCGTCGCCTTGCCACGGTTCACGGTGGAGTAGGTCGATCGTGACGAAGCACTGGAACGTTTCGGCTCCATCGGGCAGCATGCAGAATTGTTGAGCGTTCATCCCTTCACGAAGGATGATCTGTCGCTCGTCGGGCGAGGTGAGGTGTTGCCGCAAATATCGCAGTAACAGTTCGTCACCGTCGCTGTTGCTGCAAAGGATCAGGCCCGGCCGGCCATCGTTTGTGACCATGTCGCGGAGTTCCATTGAGACATCCGTGGAGTGTTGAGGGTTGGTTTTCGTGTTTAAGACATCACAAGATCAGAGGGATGGCTATTCGCCGCTTTGGTCGTCAGTGTCGTCGGGAAGTTCGTCGCTGGCGAAGACGCGATCTTGATGATTGCCGGGCAATGGTTCGTTGGGATCGCCAAGCCGAGGGGCGGCCGATCTCGGGTCCAATGTTGTGTGTGCCCAATGGCGGGCAACCGGGTCGGGATGGCGTGCGATGGATGCGTTTGCCCAGAAGATCGCTTCTTCGATCCGAGATAACGCCGAAGATCTCTCTCGTGAGTCTGGACACGATTCCAGTAGGAGCTCGGCGAGCTCCTTTCCCTTGGACCGAATCGCGGCAAACTTGGCGACCTGGCCGGCTGTCGGTGAGTGGTAGGTGAAGTTATTGTCAACGTCGTACATAGGTTCTCACTAGGTTGTTTCAGTTCAAATTTCCAACGCCTTGGCAGGCAAGGCATCCACGTCGTAGCCGCGATCGGCAAAGGAAGTTGGCTCAGAAAAACACACCGAAGTATTTGGAAACGTCGATTTCAGAAGAGCACTTTAGATTCGCAAGTTCCTTTAACGCGGCGTCGACCTGCCGTGCTAGTGACAATGATTCGCTTGAGTCGAAGTCGACCACGTAATCAAGCCATGTGAGTGCGAGGAGTTGTTCCAGAAATGCTGTTTGATTTCGCGACCCGGGGCCTGTTGAATCGGTAAACAGAAGACAGAATTCAACACCTGAGTCGCCGAATGTTAATGCGCTAACATCAAGCCAGCATGCTCCGTCCGAAATCTGATTGACAGAGGTTTCAGTCATGGCGTGAAGCTTGACCAAGGCGTCGTCTTGGAAAACAAGATCGATCACCGGCACTTGCCGATCGCTCACGTGAAAGCAGATTTCAACTTCAAAGCTTTCTTGTTCATCAAGCATCTGTTGACTCCTGATCGGGTGGTTGAAAACAGGTTGATTCCATCGGAGATAGGTTCTCCCTAGGTTGAATGTGAGATTGAGTCGGCCCGGTGGTGCTCGATACGCAGGGTTCGATTGCCTACCGCGGCGACAAGGTCATCGAGGTTTTTTCGGGCGGTCGGTAGGTACTTCAAAACTCGCCTGAAATCTTGGCGACAAATCGTGGAAACAAACACTCCAACACGTGACCGGCGCACGGAGTGATCGGGCATCCGGGCGGCATACAGGCCGCAAGCGATCACGATCAACAAGTGGGCTTCGGTGGGGATGGCGATGATCGGTTCGGGAGCCGCCAGCTGGCGGCGGAACCACAGGGTCATCGCTTTGCAGTCGGCCAAGTCAGCAGGTCGCAACTGCGTAAAGACACCCCGAATCAGGTCGCCGGCGTCCAATCGATCGACAGGTTGATCGACCGCGTCGGCGATCTCCGGTTGCTGGATCACGTAGTCAGGAAGTGATTCCAAAATCACCGGCCCGGTTTCGGCATTGGTCGTCGGATCCGGGGCACCGTCAGATGGCGATCCCGTCAGTCCGCCAGGCGGACTGGTCGACGCATCCGGTACCGGAACCGAGTTGTTAGAGTTGTTAGATATATACGTGCGAATCCGCGACGCGGACTGGGGAGTCCGCGAGGCGGATTGATTCGTCCGCGTCGCGGATTTTTCCTCCTGTCCGCGAGGCGGACAATTGCGGGTCATCCGCGAAGATTTCGACGCCTGGCTTTCCTTCGCCCGGTCGATTTCGGCCCTCATCTCAACCGTGGGCAACTCGCCATTGAGCCACAACCGCACAGCGAAGCGGTTTAACGTGAGCTCGCCGAGCTTGCCCTCTAAGAATCCGGCCGCCTTGGCAACTGCCATGCACTTGTGAATGAGGGTCCGCCCTGCACGCAGCTCGCGTGACCAGTCTGCAGTCGACCAGTCAACCGGCGCGAGCTTTTGCAGGTCCCTGCTGCTCCCAAGTCTGGCACACACCATCACGAGCTCGCGCAGTTGTAGCTCGCTAGGTCCCATTTTGACCGTGTCCATCAACCGTTCAGTCGCACAGCGGACACCGGTGATGAATTCGGTCCGGTCCCGATCGAATCGATCGAGATCGAATTCCATTTGATTTGTAGATACGCCACGCGGCATCGTTCTATCCCTTCATCATCGCCATGCTAGAACAGCATTCCGGCCGGTGCGTCGTTTGCGTCGGTCGCTAGATCGGTTCGATTCTGTTTTGGCAGATACCGATCCATGACCGACATGAGGTCTTTGTCGTTTTCGATGAAGACAGGCTTGTCGGCCCCATCAATGGCGATGCTGATTTTCCAAGGCGTTGACGCCTTGACGCTACAAGGTGGAACGAATCGGCCTACGGCGATGACGTCGACACCGACACAACTGTTGTGGATGTGTGCCGCAAGCCGGACACATTGATCAAAGGTCATGTTGCGGGCTCCCATCCGTCGGGCAGTGGTACGTCGTTGCGAAGATGGATCAGTTGACGCGTGCGATCGAGTCCGCCTGATTTTTTCCATCCCGATAGCCGGGCTCGATGGCGATCGCTGAGCCCGCCGCGAAAGGGGCTGCGAAAATGGTTGTCGATCGAGCCAGCCGAGACGAGTAGTTGACGAGCGGTTTTTTCGCCGATGCCATCACATCCCGACACGTTGTCGACCGAATCACCGACGAGGGTGAGATAGTCAGACCATTGGTGAGGATGAAGGGATTGGTCGGCGTGCAGATCACTGGCGTTGTACCAGGTGACACCGGTTTTGACGCTGACGTCGCGGATGATGATGACGCGGCCTTCGATCAGAAGTTGGAACAGATCTTTGTCGCTGCTGCAGACGATGACTTGTCCATCGCTGGCTAAGGCCAGGTCGGTGACGGTGGCAATGCAGTCGTCGGCTTCGAATCCGTCGGCACTGAGGTTGTCCCACGCGTTTTCAATGGCTTGCTGCCGAATCCGGTTGATCAGTTCCGGTAAGCCGATCGGTTCATCGCGACGGCCGGCTTTGTAGTCGCCTGCAATTTGGTGGCGGAACGAGGGGCCGTCGGTGTCGTAGCACAGGACGACGCGGTGCGGCTGGGTGGCTTGCTCGCATACCTCTGCCCAGCGAAAGAACATTCGCAGGGAACGTTCGCCCGGGCCGCAGGCGTAGAGCAATCGATAGGCCCAATTGCTAACGTCGATGATCAACCAACGATTCACGATTGTCCCTCCGGTTTAAGGCGAAACCAGTAGGCGGTTTCGCCGCCTGGGTAGGCTCGATGTTCAAGCCCGAAGTAAACGAAGCCAATCGATTTGAGGAACAGATGCGCGTCGAGTCGGTCTTCGCGGCATCGGCATTTGACTTGGCCGATCCGCGCAAAGATTCGTTGGGCAAAGAGTGTGTCGAGCATTTCCCGTGCGATGCCGTGTCGACGATGGCTCTTGGTGACGGCGATCGATCGCAAACGGACGTAGTCATTGTCGGCGTCATAGATCATGAATCCAACGACGCGATCCCCTTCAATCGCTACCCAAATGTGGGCAACGTCGATCATGACTAGCCAATCAAGCGATTGCGGTTGCCAGTCCGGAAAGCACTCGGCGGCGATGTCAACGAGGTCCGGTATCTGGGATGCAACGACGGGCCAGACTTGAACCGATGGCGAGCGCCGATGCTTGTCGCGGGCGTGGTCGCGTTTTTCAGTGATCATGACGCTGGATCCTCTTTGGGGTTGCCAGGGGGAAGCGGGCCGAAGTTAGGCGGTCTGTGTCAAACGGCGATGCGATAGCCAGCCGTCGACGTAGCCGGTTGCGATGTATCGAAGGAACGATTCACATTCTGGAAGGACGATGGCGTGAAATCGGTTCCCATGCCCATCGTGATACGGACCGATGGTGAGGCGAAGCTGGTATCGCTTGGGATGGTCGGCGCTGCGGAATTGATCGGCTTCCTCTTGCGATAGTCCAAAAGCGTCGAGCGGTACGTCTTTCATGATTGAGTTGCGAGGTAGCGAGTAACCGCGGCTAACGCCGTTCGGCTGATGGATCGGACGAGGAAGCCCGGCAACGGCGTCCCAGACGCTTGCCGCCGCTTGGAATGTGTTCGGGCAGGGCCGGTTCAAGGAGTTTGCTGATCGCGAGCCGGTTCAAGCTGATTTCCAACGCATCAGATTCACGGGCCAATCGATGGTGCATCGATTCTGGCAGCCGAATCGTGAGGATGCGTTGCGGTTCGACGGCGGAAGCCTTTGACCGGTCGATTGCCCGAAGGTGGGCCAGTTGTTCCAGGACGTTGCCGTTTTCGTCGCTGCGTTCAAATAATCCGCGGGCGGCGGGATCGGGGAACAGCCGATCGATCAATTCGCCGATCGCGTAGACCTGGCGATAGGCGGCGACCCATCGCATGTTTTGCCCGATCATGTCGACAGCTTGATCGCGTGCCGAGGCGAAGCTGATTGGCACTTGGTTCATCAGATGGTTTCCTGACCGAGTGGCTGTGATGTGATCTTTGGAATTGATTCACGACGGAACTGCTGTTCGGTCATGATGGGACGCGAAGGCGATGCGACGTGGCATTCGATATCGTTGGCGTTCTGGACATAGACGTGTTCGGTTTCGTCGCCAACGCCGAGCACTTCAAAACGCAGTTCGCAACAGCCAACGCAAGCACGCTGGATCGCTTGCAGCTTGGTCAGCGGGCCGGCGATGGTGGTGTAGCCGATTTGCAGGATGTATCGCTTGCGTTTCGCCATGGCTAATTCTTTTTCTCTCTGATCCAACCAATGAATTTGCCGCACGTTCGGCAAAGGTAGTACTCGCCATCGTCACACACGACTCGTTTCCAACGCTCATGTTTCATCGCACAGTTGTCATCACACGTGGGATAACCGAGCAGGGTCGATAATGAAACGCCGAGGGCGTGGCACAATCGCCAAGCTTGAATCCAATCGCTTGCACGGTCCGGATCGTAGGCTTTGGATCGCGATCGACTTTCGACGTACGGTTTGCCGCTCATCGACCGGACTTTTGCAGGCTGCGGGATAGCTGGGTTTCGACGGTCATGTTGGAACCGGAGCACGTCGTCTTGAACTTTCGCCAATCCGGATGGACGCTGAACCAGGGGGACGCACCGGTCGATCGACCGTCTTGACGCGGATCGATGACACGGACTCGCTTGCCACAAACGGGACAGTTCTTTCGCATCGCTGATGCTCCTTCGTATCGGGATCGAAACTGAAAATCAAAACAGGAACGGTTGCCGTGGCCGGTCGCTGGGCGATCGCTGGAAGCACTCGGGGACTTCAAGCAACGGGGCGGCTTCGATTAGGTCGCGTTCGCGTTGCATGTAGTTGCGTTCGTTGACATCGCGGGCGGCGTGACCAAGGACCCATTTGCCAAGGTCCGGGTCGCCGATCTTGCTGCCGGCTCGACCCCAGCGGTTGGTTGCGGTCGATCGCAGGTGTTTGCGTTTGACGTGTGACAGGCCGGCTTGGTCGACGATGCGATCCCATTGGCGACGGAAGGGGCGTTGCAGGCTGCTATCCCAGGTGAAGAGTTGGCCGTGCGATGAAAGGCATGCGTCGATGTGTGATCGCAGACAGGGAGCCAGGGGAACGATCAATCGGCCTTTGTGACGACGAGTCTTTTCCGGTGTGAAGACCAACCATCCGGATTCGCATCGCCTGGTGGATCGTTTGAGCGGGCTTTCGGGGAAGAGCCGAAAATCGCCGGTGGTCATGGTGGCGCTGTCTTCGACGCGTGCACCGACGCAAACGCATAGCACGATGTAGGTTCGCCATTGCAAGGAGGCGTTTGCATCGGGCCAGGTGGCGACGTCGCAGGCATCGTACAGTCGAGCGAGCTCTTTGTCGGTCAGATCGACCGGTTCACCGCCATCGTCGTCGGCCTGGGCGAGCTCAGCAATGGGGTCCATGGTGGGGACGAATTCGAGCAGTCCGACGCCTTTGTTGTTGCCCTTTTCACGGGGACCGAGTCGACGAAGGATGGCCCGGATTTTCTTCCATTGCTTCTCGGCGGTGCTGATGGCCATGCGCCGAGTGGGCTTGGCTGATTCACACGTTGGATCAGACGCCGGGGAAATCTCCGCCGTAAGCCATCGCCCGAATTGGTTCAGGTGATCGTCCCGAATTTGTGAAACTGCGTCGATTGGGACGGATAGGGGCACGGTCTCGGGTGCGCGAGTACTAGCAGTACTCGCGCACCCGGCGATGAACGCTTCCCAGTGGGCGATCGCGTTGGTGTAGTCGGATGTGGTCGATTTCGCCCTTCGGCTTTTCAGCCCCGGTGCCAGGTAGGTCGTGTACGCCTGGCGCAGGGTTAGGTCGGGGCATTCGTTTTCGGCGTCCTGCCGATGATCGTGGTCGTCCATGATGACGCGCAATTCCATCGCATTGTCCTTGGGATCACGATCATCGTTTTGGGGTGCATCATCAAGCGGCACGGGATCCAGGATGGAGGGTCCGACGTCGCCGATCGGTGGCAAGGCGGGGGCCGGTATCGGCCGGAGGTCACGCGGGTCGGTGGTTTCCAGCGGTCGACGGATCGCGGTGATACGTTGATCGCGGGTTTGTGAACCGGGTCCGGTGTGATGAACGGGTAGGTGCATCAGGCGCCGGATCGTGCGTTGTGCGTGATCCTGGGCCGGTGCGACCGGGGCCAGATTGGCCAGAAGAGTCCAAAAGACGAGGCCCAGGCTGCGATTTGCCAGGGCTGTGATCGTGGTCGATCGGCCTGGGTTGGCCGAGTCATGATCGATCATACCACACCTCCGTTGCAGGTCTTTCGCTGCGGAAGCGGGGCGGCCGGGGGCCGATGCGTCTGGGAGGGCAGACGCGCGTCAGCGGGGACGAAGGAAGGAAATCCCGTGCTGACACGCAACGCACCACGCATCGAGCCCCAGGCCACACACCGGTGCAGCGAGGAAGGCAGACGATGGTGGAATCGCCCGCCGAGTTGGCCCTGGCAGTGTGATTGGGTCAATCACACTGCCCCATGGTGTCAACCGGTCGGGATTGGCCTAGCAAGTGACGCGCTAGTGATGAACGGGTACCTCCCCCGAAGGTCAACGCGGGGGATTCTTGCAAAGTACAAAACTATGTGCAATACGGCAAAGTACAAAATTTTGTACTTTGTTACGCGGGTTTTTTGAGGGCGATTTGGCGGAGGCTCTCAGCAATGACACCGAACGCTGCGATGAAAAGCGAGGATAGAAACCCGGCAATATAGAGATCAATTTTCATCGAGTTGAATTGGCGTAGGATCAATTCCTCGTCTGTTTGATGACTTTCAGCGAGCAATCCATCGGCAACGTGGACCAGAATTCCAACGAGAAAGATCCCCGCAAAAACAAAGCCGACCCAGAAGAGAATGAAGCCGACGCTTTTCGCAGGTAAGCGATCTAGAAAGTTTCGTTTGGCTGATAGCGAAGACGCCTTCTTGCGTGTTGATCGCGGAACCGGTGAAGCTTCTGACGGTGCCGGCTTTCGCTCAGTCACCCAGAGTTTTGAATCCGAAGTGAGCTTGCAGTTTCGGCACTTCAAACTGCCGGGAGTTGTCGAAGTAACTTCTGAAACGGCACCACATTCCGGACATGTCTTTTTCATTTATCCACGATGATCCAGGTCTTTCCACACGCCTCCAAAAGGCGAATGCATTTTTCTAGGGTTGGTGAGCTTGGGTAATCGCCAGTCTTCAAAAGTTGGACAAGGTTGCGATGCACACCTGCCCGCTTGGCAAAGTCGCCGACGGTCTCACCCGACTCTTCTAGGTGGTCGATGATGATGTCACGGAGTTCGTCAAGTTGGCTTTTAGAGACTGTAGTTGGCACGATCATGCCCCCAGCTTAAAAAGAGGTACTGAACACGTCCACTGGAAAGGGGGGACATCCCGAAATGAAAAAGTTGTTAGGGCAACTCTTCGTCGGCTTGGCTGGTTCGCCAAAGCGAGATCCCAAGTACACGACAGCGATGATTTGGTCCCAGCAGATAAATGGTCCTTCGCGCGATGAAGAAGGGCTCGCACAGCTTTCAAAGGAGCTTTTTGAGTACGGTAGAAGCGTTCTCGATATGGAGATCGACACACTGAACAAGAATCGAGAAGCGGCGCGCGGCTTGATGCAATTCAATGCATATCTATGCGCTGCCGTCTTTGCCGCTTTCAAGGTTGGCGATCGGTCAGCAGATGGTTTTGCGATCGGCGCCGTAGTGTGCTGGATCCTTGCGATCGCTTTACTTGCAATCGCATTCAAGCGACAGCGGATTCCATTCATGCCATCTGTTGATGGCCCATACGACTTGTTGACCGACTCTGAAGACAGGAGGTTGCACGCGTATCTGACGCCTGCTCTGCACACCGCGATTGTTGAACTAGAGATCATTATCAATCGCCAGTCTTCAGTTGTTAACGCGTCACTACTGATCACAGCAATCGGCCTCGGCTCAGTGCTAGGATCGATTGTCTTTGCGTAGCGACTCCTGGACCTTATCAACGATCTGATCGATGAGTCGGTCACCGCCAGTGTTTTCACTGGCATTTACATTCCGCGTTGTTGGAGGCGGTTTATCAAAAGGACTGCTTGGCTTCGAACTACCTTTCGGGGTGTTCTTGTTTCCATCTGCAGACCCTGACATACGCTCCTCCAATAGTGGCTGGATGTGTAGCTTGCGTCTGAATAGCGAGGGACTATCCTTTGGACCGGTCAACTCAAGTTGACTATCTGCGATGCGGCCGAGAGGACTCGAACCTCCACGGGATTAACTCCCACTAGGCCCTCAACCTAGCGCGTCTGCCAGTTCCGCCACGGCCGCGTGGTGACTGGAGCGAGAAGTTTCCGAGAAACTTGCTCGCTCGTCAACCTCTCTCCACTTCGTTTGCGCAAATCGGCTTTCTTTTGACGCAGCAGAATCATTTCATCCGGCAAAATACGCGATTGCGATTGATCAGATGAGCCCCGTCATGTCCTTTTTGCCAGGGATCTGTGGGAGTCGGCTTCCGATCGAACTCGACTCCGAGGGAAAGTTCACCTTCGGTCGCCGCTCGGAGAGGCGTCGCCGTTCGGTTTGTTTTTGACGGCGCGAGAGACCGATCCGCCGGTCTGCGCCAACGAGTTTCTCTAGGGAGAGTACAATGCCCCCCATTGAACGCCTTCCTGAGGTAGTGGGCTCGGTTTCTGTGGATATGTTCACGGTGGCAATCGGGCGTTTGAAGCGGCCGCCGTTGGGTGGAAAAAGACAGGCCGCGGATTGATTTGGTTCAACACCACGTTGAGTTCTTAAACGATGAATAACTCACGGGATCTTTCTGGCTCGGATGACCAGAGCCGGGACGACGCGACGACAGGGAATCAACGGCAGGAGGCTCAAGACGATTCGAGCAAGCAGTTCTTTTTCGACGCGGACAAGCCTGTCTTGGGGGATGCAAACGCGATTGATGCGACACTGCAAACCAAGGCTCACGAGACGGTTAGTCCAGACCAGCAACGACGTTTACCGGTAACGCTTGAGCCGACGACGCGCCACGATTCACTAGGGCGACTGGGGCACTACGAAGTCCTGAATATTATCGGCCGAGGTGGTATGGGCGTCGTCGCGCGTGCTTTCGATGAGCAATTGCATCGGAATGTGGCGATTAAGGTGATGTCGGATCGCCTGATGACCAGTGAACGCGCCCGGAAGCGTTTTTTGCGTGAAGCGCGTGCGGCGGCAAGCGTGAATCATCCCAACGTGGTGACCATTCATGCGGTCGCTCAGAAAGATGGTATCCCGTATCTCGTCATGGAGTTTGTCGACGGACAATCGCTCTTAGAGCGAATTAATAACGATGCCCCGATGTGCTACGAAGACGTTTTACGGATCGGTGCACAAATTGCATCCGGGTTAGCGGCAGCCCATCGGCATGGGATCATTCACCGTGATGTCAAACCGGGCAACGTGATGTTGGAAGACGGCATCGAACGCGTCAAGTTGTCTGATTTCGGGTTGGCTCGATTGCTTGTCGAAAACTCTGACCTGACCAGTATGGGCGATATGGTGGGGACACCTTCTTACATGTCACCGGAGCAAGTCGATGGAGAAGAATTGACCGAGGCAAGCGACCTCTTTAGCCTGGGCTGTGTTTTGTATGCGATGTTTCGTGGGCGAAGTCCGTTTCAGGCAGGGTCGACGTATGCTAGTGCGGCGCGCGTTCGAGGTTTCGAGCCTCCGCCCGTGTCGTCATTTGTCGAAGGCATCCCACCGGAATTTGATCAGCTGATGTCAACGCTGTTCAGCAAACATGCCAAAGGGCGACCGAAGACGGCCAAGCAGGTTGCCGACCTCTTGTTGCAATGGTCCGCGCAGTCGCATCAACAGCGGATGCCCAGTCATCGACTCTATCCACTTCGCCCGCGACCTTGGTACCGCTTGGATTTCAGCTCAGATACGACTCTGAAATGGATAGCCGCAGTCCTGTTGCTCTGCAGTGGATCGTTAATTTTCGCCGCGATCTGGCTTGCAAATCGCCCCGAAATCACCGCCGACCAAGTCGCCGAAACGACTGAGCCGACGGCAACCGAAGTCTTAGCCGATGGGATTATCGATGTCGGGGCGGCCGATGGTGAGGTGGCTACTTTTCAAGAAGCGGTCGGGTTTCTATCACCGAATACGCTGATACGGTTTTCAGGTGAGCGACACTTCGGGCCGTTCGAGTTGTTCGATCCGGTCAATCACGCGGGCGTGACCTTTCAAGGCAAGAAAGGCACTGTTTTGGTTGGCCCGGCAGGGGAACCCGTGGTGCGGATTTCTGGTGTCCCGGACGTCAAGTTACGGGGAATAGAGGTCCGGGCAAGCGGGATGCAAATCGCCATGCGAGTTTCGGGGCAATGTCCGGGGCTCTCGCTCAAGAAGATGCACTTTGTTTCAAATAATCCTGCGGCGCACCGGGTTGAGTTGGTTCGGTTTGATTTCGGTGCATCTGGAACGAAAGCGTCACCGATTGTGATCGAAGAATGCCAGTTCGACTCCGGCGCGGTCGGATTAGTCATCGGATCGCATGACGCTACCGAATCGCCGGTTCGTCATCTGCACGTGCATCACAATCATCTCCATGGTGAGTCGCTGCAGTATGGTATTCCGTTGGTCATCCAAGGACAGGTACGTTCTGTATTAGTCGAACGCAACTGGCTGTCACGTGGCAAGGGTGGGATGAGTTTTCTGTTTCCTGTCTCACGCGCCGCCGAACATGTCGTCGTTCGGTACAACACTATCTCGCAGGTCGACGTCGGCTTGTACTTGAATGGCTCGGAATTAGATCAGGATTTTCGGTTCGATGATAATCTCATCGTCGATGCGTCGGCGCTGCATACTGTCAATCGGCCGATCTCGGAATATTTTCAGTGGTTCGCGGAAAATCAATGGATCAAGACAACTTCTCTCGCGACTCCAGAAATCAGTCAGTGTTTTTATGTCGAATCATCCGACGTCGTCAAATCTCTTGATCCGAATGCGTCAGAGTATTTGGAACCGGCCAATCCCGATGCCAAAGTTATTGCGGGTTTTTACGCGAGATCTCGTTAAACTGTGCGTTCGATTCGAATACCGTTCCGGTCGAATTGCGTCTCCCAACGGACCGGTTTGATGTCGCAGACCATTTGACCTATTCGCGTTCGTTGATTCGATCACAATCGCACTCTTGATCATAGGTTGGAGAGGCTGGTGTCTTTCATCTGATGACGTGTGTGACTTAGCAGCTTGTTGATTTTCTATTGTCGCCTTTCGCTCCGCGAAAGCAGCGTCCCACAACGAAAACTTTGCAGAGCATAAGGCGACATCGGGAGAGGCCAAACCTGAAATTTAACAGACCCTTAGAGCGTTTATTGATTCTGTTGTAATGTGATGCTATCCGTCTAACCAAAGTGATGAACACGATGACTCGGAAAACGAATGACCAAGACGGTCATGAAGAATCTTCGAATCCAACTCAACCGAAGTCCAATTCGATTGATGACGTAGCAGAGGAGGCAACACAGACCACTGATCATGTCGACGCCCCGCGTTCGATGTACAGTCCGCGTTCGATGTACAGTCCGCGTTCGATGTACAACCCCCGTTCGATGTACAGCCCCCGTACGAATGAGTATTCAGCTCAAGCGTCCTCGGTGTCGCGATCTTCTCTTTTAACCTCGGGAACGACTCAGGATCCGTTGCCTTTTTTAGAGTGGTCAATTGGGCGTCCGCTTCGAATCGCTCATTTGAATGCCGCGTTAATACCGGCGGGGATCGAATACTGGCTGGCTTCGTTGGCACGCTATGCCGACCCGGAGCGGTTGCAGTTTCTACGAAGTGTGATTGTGACCGATTGGGTTGACCCACGGCAGGTTTCACGAATGGGAATGCCGATCGAAGTGGGGGGCCGAGAGAGTGTGATGCAAGCGGCTCGAGACTGTGACATCTTGTTTGTTTCCGACCCGGGGCAAGTTTCACATGACGTTTGTCGCTGGTTACAGGAGTCCCCGCCTCCGATTTCAATCTTCATCGCCCACGGTGACGCCGAGTACACACGGGATCGGCTTTCGAAGATTGGACCTGTGATCGATCATATTATCGCGGTAACCGAGCATGTCCGCCGCGAGGTGTGCGACGGTTGGCCGGTCTCGGTAGTGCTCAACGGCGTAGACCCCCATCGTCTCGTGAAGACGCGTCCTCGGTCGGTCTCGCGCGACGCATTGGGTTTTTCACAGGACGACTTCGTGGTTGGATTTGTTGGCAGGTTGAGTGAAGAGAAGAATCCACAACTTGTGATCGATGCCGTCGCCCGTTTGCCTCGTCACTGTAAAGCTTTGTTGGTGGGCTATGGTGTGATGCGGGATTTCATTCTTGAGCACGGGATGAAGCTATTGCCCGGACGTTTCGTTCTCGCCGAAGGTGACGGAGATCTTGGAGACCTTTATTCAGCGATGGATGCTTTTGTAATGCCGTCTCGGTTTGAAGGTTATGGGTTGGTCGCGATGGAAGCGATGATGGCAGGGGTTCCGGTGGTCGGAACTCCGTATGGGATGGTATCGGATCTGATCGTCGACGGCGTCAATGGAATGGTCGTCGATCCAAATGCCGAATCGATTGCGGCGGCGATTGAAAAGCTGCAGCGATTTCCGCGGTTTCGCAGGGCGATGATCGAAGCCGGCCATGAACTCGCAGAGCGAGTCGGATATGCCAGCGATATGGCACGGAACTATGAGCAGTTGTTACAGAAGCTGTGGTTCGATCGTGGAGGTACGCGTTGATGCCAATCGGTAGCTATATGGCAATTCCTACGTTCGCGACGGAATTGATCCGCCAGAATCCGGGCACGGTTCTCGATCTGGGAATGGGGTTTGGGATGCTCGGCGTCGCGGTTCGGCAATGGCTTGACCTGGGGGTTCAGCCTTGGAGGACACATTTGGTCGGCGTCGAAATTTGGCCCGCATACCGAAATCCCGTCTGGGATCTTTACAACCTCATTTTCGTCCGTGACTTGCGTGAGCATTTGAATCTCGATCGCCAGCAGTACGCGATGGTACTGATCGGTGATGTGATCGAGCACTTTGAAGATGAAGTTGCGATAGAAGTCCTAGAACAAGCTCGCCGGTTGGTTTGTCCCAATGGATCATTGATGGTCATCACTCCAGACGATGCGATGGAGCAAGGTGCCGCTCACGGCAATCCGTATGAGCGGCATCGATCGGTTTGGACGTCAGATCGTTTTGTCGAACGAGGCTTTGAAATTTTGATCGATTCCAAGACGCCCCAATTGCCTCCGGCGACGCCGACAGTGGTTGCCAGGTGGACAAACGCATGAGCACTGGTAGCTAGCCAAGCGTGTGCCAGGCAAGTCATGCCTGCGCGAGGGTGCTAAGCCGGCGGCTTCTGCATGTCGTCTTCAGTGGCGGCGGGCGGTGCTTCTTCCGCTGAATCCCGTTTGACTCGCAGGATGAATCGATTGTCTTCGATACGGATGTCTTCGAACTTCCGCATGAATTCTGCGTTCTCGGGTTTCTTGTAGATTTCGTTGGCGAGATTTTCGCTGCGAAATCCTTGCATCACGGATTCGGGAACCGGGTCGCCATTGACTTCGGCTTGTTGCATCGTGACGATCAAAACGCCGCCTTCCATCGAAACGTCGAATGTTCCGGAACCATTGAAGTACCGCCCTTCACCCATGGGCATTCCGTCGAGCGGTAAGCTGACGTCGCCGTGAACCTGGTCGTCCTTGATCTCGACAAAGAATTTACCTTTCAGGTTCTCATCCGTTGCGATCCAGGCGTTGATATCGTCCGCGGTTAGCTCAAGATCCTCTTCGGGGGTTTCGCCAGCGTTCAACTTTTCGCGAAAGCTTTCGACGCGACTCTTTAGCGCCGCCATTTCTTCTTCGGTGTATTCGACCGTTTCAAGTTTTGCCGGCGTCGTCGACGTGTAGGTATCAACGGCCTTTGACGCGAGCATGTAGATACCGACGCCGGCGCAGAGAATTGCTCCAACGAACAGGCCGCCGGCAACCAAGCATCCGATCAGGCAACCTTTGTTGGTTCCGGAGGAATGCTCTTGTACGGGGGCATCGGTGAATTGTGGTTCGAAAGCGTTCGACATCGGATCCGTGCCTTGGACTGAGTGAATTCGGTTCCAAGTGAATCACGAGACTCTCGCCCATTGAACGCGCTGCCGTCAACAACCGACAACGGGGGGCATTACGTCGAACTCGTGAGACACCCGTCTCTCGGGCACGACTGGCGAACGATCGAGGCGCCGGTCGACCCGAGGCTTTCGTTTTACCGAATTCTTTGGCGTCGGGATACGCGTCTAGAAAGACCGCTCACGCGCTGCGGCTAAGTGGTCGGGCGGCGAGTTCGTTGACATTGACCGCGGTTCGCCAAGTCGATTGACCGGCGATCTGCAAAAAGGTTTTTAAGTGCGAAAGCTCTGAAAGTTGGCAAACCAGTTCGGCGGTGGAGTCGACACCATAGTGGTTCATGACCGAGGCACGTCGGCGGTCGACGGTTCGTTCTGAAACCTGTAGCTCTTCCGCGATCTCACGATTGAGCATACCGTTAACAATTCGTTCAGCGACCTGGTGTTCCTGATCGGAGAGACCGCGTTGAATCGATTGAAGCGTTTCCAGCCGCGATTTGAGCGTTTGGTACTGACGAACTTCGTCGGTCACATCGGAGAGAAGGTTGTGATAGCGATCGTCCTGTCCGCTTCCGATCGATCGGTTGCGGTAGACCGAAAAGACGCGTGACTCGCCGCTGGAGCTAAGCAAGCTCAGCAGCAGGTGGGTTGGCCGACGGTCGCTGGCAAACCGAAAGTAATCATTTGCCCTGCAGTCGGGTGAAAAGATCGTGTTGATCGGCCGCCCGACAAGTGTTTCGGGTGAGTAGCCGAGTACTTCGGTGATCGAATGGCTGACTTCGGTGATGTTCCCACTGAGGTCTTGTGAGATAAAGGCATGGGGGGCGACAAAATCGGTAAGTCGCGGTTGGTCTGGAGCAGCAGTCGAGTAAACCATGGCATTCCTCGGTCAACAGTCATTATGAGCCTGCTGGGTGGAGCAACGCTTAGGGCGGCGATCCGCCGTAGATTCTGGTAAAACTCTCATTTTTTTGGGAAATTTGATCGGCCGCCTATCTAGGGGGGCTGAGTTTAGTTGCGGCCGTGCGGTTTTGGTGTGTTTGTTGTGGTTGAAACACTACACACAAACCGCAACCACAACTGTGAGGACGATCAACAATCCGACACTGAACTTTCCGATCGTACCGAACAGTTTGCCCCAGAATGCTGCCTGCCCAACGTTCCAGTTATCTCGCCATGCTCGCCCGTCGGTCCATTCGCCGTACATCGCTCCGAAAGCCGCACCGAGTCCGCCAAAGATGATGGCAGCGAAGATTTGGCCGACCACAGGAATTGGAACGCCAACAATTCCACCGACGACCGCACCTACGATAGAACCAAAGATCGAATAGATCGTTGACTTGGTGCTCGCGCCGGCGTTCTTTGCACCGGCTGCTGAAGCGACAAACTCGATCACTTCGCCAACAAAAGCAATCGCAAAGGTGACTCCCAGTGTCATCAGCGAGATCGATAGTCGTCCGCTCTGCGGTCCCAACCAAGCATACAGACCTATCAAAAGCACGCAGATCCAGTTGCCAGGTAACGTGATCAAATTGGTCAGCCAGCTAAGAAAGCAAGCCAAGACCAAGCCTATCGCGAGCAAGTACAGTGATCCGCCGGAGAGTAGACTTACCCACTCGGTTGCGGCAAGGGGCAGCCAACTTGGTTCGTCGAGGTGCATAGCGAAGGTTTCAGCGGGCTTGGTTCGGGATCGGTTTTTGATTCGAGCGTTTTCGTCGGTTGAAGACTCGCACCCGTATTTTCAAACGGAACGAACCGTTAGTGCGGCACGCAGGCACGCAGACACTGCACCGCTTTTCTTCCTCGGTGTGGAACGCAGTGTGTCCGCGCCGGGCAACGTTGCAGATTGCCGAAAGAACCATTGTCCAAACATCGAACGTGATGCTGATCTGCCCAGCGATCGAGGCTTGCAGGCTGTGCTCGTCATCACATCCTTCAATCATTGATTTGCAATCCAATCACTGTACCTCAAAGATCCGCATCAAAGAGCAAATCGATCCTAACTCTAAGGTAGTGAAGGATGGCTCTAACCGGCCGCCTAATACTGGAACGCCTCGAGGTCTTCCTTGGGTGCTGGTTGATAGCCGAGTGGCTCCATGCTGCTGCCGGCGCGACCTTGGCTGAGGCTTCGTACGGCACTGGAGTAGCCGAACAGTTCTTTCAGTGGCGCGTTCGCCGTGATCACCGTCATCGCTCCGCGTGTTTCGGTGGCGGCGATTAAGGCGCGTCGCTGTTGGAGGTCACCTACTAGCTCGCCCATGTAATCTTCCGGCGTTGTGACTTCGACTTTCATCACAGGTTCGAGCAAGACCGGGCCGGCTTCGTTCATCGCTTTGTCGAACGCGTCACCGGCGGCAATTCGGAATGCGACTTCATCGCTTCCCTCTTCATGAACTTCGACGTCATAGGCTTCAATTTTGATCCCGGAAAGTGGGAAGCCCGCAAGGACTCCACCGCCGGCGGCCCGTTCGCGAAGTTCTTCAATCGCTGCGGTGCGAACGTCGTTGGGCAGCGGGCAGTCCGGCGGCAAGCGATCAAAAACGAGGGGGGCGGTGGAGGAGTCTTCGGTTGCTTCGACACGGATCTTCAGCCGGGCAAACATTTGCGACGCGCCCATCTGGCGATTGCAAACACCGGTCACGTCGGCTTTTCCGCCGATCGTTTCGCGGTAGTTCACGCGAGGCTTGTAAAACTTGACATTCAGTCCGAAGTCGCGAGTTAAGCGGTGCTGGATGACTTCGAGGTGCAATTCGCCCATCCCGCTGATCAATGTCTGTCCGAGTTCTTCATTCTCGACCGCTTTGAACGTCGGGTCTTGGCGGCGAAGCATGTCGAGTGTTTCGTCAAGCTTCTTTCGGTCGCCAGTGTTCTCGGGTTCAATCGCCATCGACAAAACTGTGTCGGCAAATTTAATGCTCGGCAGTTCGATCTGGTCTTTCGAGTCGCAAAGCGTGTCGCCGGTGATTGCAAAGCGAGGACCGATCACACAGCAGATATCGCCCGCGGTGATAGTCTCTACCTGGCCATCGCGTTCCTTTTTGGAGGCATGGATCTGCCAGAGTTGTGCGACGTTTTCTTTCTTGTCGCGGTTCGGGCAAAAGACTCGCGAGTTCTGTTTGAGTGCCCCGCTATAAATTCGTATCCAATAGTTGTCGCCGGTTTTGGCGGGCAAGATCTTGAAGACGAGCGCGCTGAATGGCTCACTGGGGTCCGGCTTTCGGAGCAGTGACTTTTCGGGCTTCTTCGGATCCACGCCTTCCACCGGTGGGCGGTCGATTGGGCTGGGTAGGTAATGCCCGACGGCCGTCATCAGGGGTTGGACGCCGATGCCATGTAGCGCCGACCCACAGAGGACGGGTTGAATCGTTTGTTCGATACAGCCTTTGCGCAATGCCGAGCGGATCAATTCGACCGGAATTTCTTGATCTTCCATCACCAGCGCCATCGCTTCTTCATCGATTTCGCAGACGGTTTCGAGTAATTGTTCGCGCCACAGCAGGGCGTCATCGATCAGTTCATCCGGAATGTCAGTCTCGGTGACCGACTTGCCTTCCGTTTCCGGGTCGAACTGCAAAGCTTTCATTTCCACCAAGTCGATGACACCTCGGAACGGGTCGTTCACATGGGCGGGGCCTTGGCCGACCGGCAGTTCCACCGCGACGGGCCGTCCGCCAAGCCTTGGTTCGATATCGCTAAAGACGGAATCAAAGTTTGCGCCTTCGCGGTCCATCTTGTTGATGAAAACGATCCGCGGCACGTTGTAGCGATCGGCCTGGCGCCACACCGTTTCGCTTTGTGCTTCGACGCCTTCGCGAGCAGAAAAGACGACGACGGCCCCATCGAGGACTCGCAAGCAGCGTTCGACTTCGGCGGTAAAGTCGACGTGACCAGGGGTGTCGAGCAGGTTGATGTTGTGATCGTTCCAGTGGAATTTCACGCACGCACTGAAGATCGTGATTCCGCGTTCTTGTTCCTCGGGATCGTCGTCAGTGTCGGTCGTTCCGTGGTCGACGCGGCCGACACGGTGCTTGGCCCCGCTGAGGAAAAGCATTCGTTCGGTGACGGTGGTCTTGCCGGCATCGATGTGGGCAATGATCCCGATGTTTCGCAGTTTGGTAATGTCAGCGGACATGGAGGTAGATCAGGGTGCGTGGTGAAAGTGAGCGGCGAACGTCAGCGAATTCCGGCAGGCGGCGGAACGGCGAGACCGAATGGATTGGATCAAAAAAACCGCGACGCCGGCAAGTGGATGCCGAGGTCGCGGTATTGAAAATTGTTAATGCTGTGTGTCGCGTGTGAATGTGATCGAAAGGTCGATCACCATGCGAAGTGCGAGAACGCCTTGTTGGCTTCGGCCATCCGGTGGGTGTTTTCGCGTTTGGTGTAGGCGACACCTTCTTTCTTGTAACCGGCCATTAGTTCGTCGGCGAGCTTGAGGTGCATCGGGCGACCTTTCTTGCTGCGAACGGCTTCGAGGATCCAGCGAATCGCGAGGCTCTGTTGGCGGGCGCGGTTGACCTGCATCGGAACTTGATAGCTGGCACCACCGACTCGCTTGCTGCGAACTTCGATGTAGGGTTTGATGTTTTCGAGGGCCTGCTCGAAGACTTCGATAGGTTCTTGGCCTTCGGCACCATCTCGCTTGGAGATTTCTTCGAGGGCGTCATAGAAAACTTTCTGTGCGACGGTTTTCTTGCCGTCCAGCATGAGGCAATTAATGAACTTGCTTGCCAGCAGCGAACCGTGTCGCGGGTCGCCTTTCATCTGCTTTCTACTTGCAGTGATCCGTCCCATATCAGATCTTTTCTATTTCGTATGCGTGTATCGGGTTGACTATCAAACAACGGGTGCGGCGTGACGATTCAACACTGCACCGGCGGACATGCGTTGCGGAGCGAACGCGGGTGGCGACTACTTCTTCGCCCCGTAACGGCTGCGTGAACGCTTGCGGCCTTCGACACCCAATGCGTCGCGGCTTCCGCGAACGACTTGGTAGCGAACACCGGGAAGGTCACGGATCCGTCCACCGCGGACAAGAACGATCGAGTGCTCTTGCAGGTTGTGGCCTTCACCCGGAATGTAAACGGTGACCTCTTTACCGTTGCTCAACTTGACCCGCGAAATCTTACGCAGAGCCGAGTTCGGCTTCTTGGGAGTCATCGTCCGGACTTGCAAACACACCCCTTGCTTTTGGGGGCACTTCTCCAGAACGGGCGACTTACTTTGTCTGCGTTTGGTTTTGCGTCGTTTTCGGACGAGTTGGTTGATCGTTGGCATGAGGTTAGATCGGTAGGTTTTCCGGACGTTTTCCGTGTTTCGAAGCGTGCAAGTATCGGGCCAATCCCGTTGGTGTCAAGGCCTGATTCAAGTTAAGCTCTCGGGATGCCAATTCTCACACTTGAATCGACTTGCGACGAAACCGCTGCGGCCGTGATTGCCGATGATGGAGCGGTTTTGGGGCAGTGTATCGCAACCCAGGAATCCTTGCACGAGCGTTTTGGGGGCGTTGTTCCCGAAGTTGCCGCGCGAGCCCATTTAGAGCGTTTGTTGCCGGTGATTGACACCGCGATCACGCAGGCCGGCGTGACGGCGGACGATTTAACGGCGATTGCGGTCGCCGATCGCCCGGGACTGGCCGGTTCCTTGTTGGTCGGCGTTGTCGCCGCCAAAACTTTGGCCGTAGCTTGGCAAAAACCGCTCGTTTCCATCAATCACCTGCACGCACATCTTTACGCTTGCCAAATGGCCAGCGGCCAGAGCGTGTATCCTGCGATCGGGCTGGTCGTCAGCGGTGGCCACACCAGCCTGTATCACTGCACCAGCCCACTCGATCTGGAATACCTCGGCGGCACCATCGATGACGCCGCGGGTGAGGCGTTCGATAAAGTCGGCGCGATGTTGGGGCTCGGGTTTCCCGGCGGGCCGGCGGTCAGTCGGCTTGCGGGCGAAGGGAATCCGAAGGCCCACGCCTACCCCCGCTCGATGATCGGTGAGTCGGGTTACCGCTTCAGCTTCAGCGGCCTCAAGACCGCCGTCCGGTACACCATCTCGCCGCCTCCGGCAAAAGAAGTCTCCGCCGATCACCTCGATCGGCAAGCGAAGGCGGATATCTGCGCTTCTTTTCAAGCCGCCGTGGTCGATGTCTTGGTCCGCAAAAGCGTGCGGGCAATCAAGCAATACCGGGCCGGCCACCTCATCGTCGGGGGTGGTGTTGCCGCAAACCCAGCCCTTCGCGACCGACTGAGGGAGGCCTCGGAAAAGCATGCGTTCCGGCTCGTCATCGCCCCTCCCGAACTGTGCACCGACAACGCCGCGATGGGGGCGATCGCACTCGAAAAGATTAAACGCGGCGAGTTCGCCGGCTTGGATCTCGATATCACCGCCGGGCTGCAACGCGGTTTTTAATTGTTGGTTTGCCTAGCGCTAGGGCATAAGTGGATGCCGGAGCTTATTTCGCTCAGCAGTCTATTTCGTACAGCGATAAACGAACGCGGGGGGCAGGTTCCGCCAAACCGTCTCCGATCGTCGCACGTCGGAGAAATTCTCTCGCAGTCGCTTAGAAAATCGTCTCCCGGCCGGCAAAATCACGCCCTGCCAGTATGCAAAGGTTGCGAATTTTGCATTGGGTGCCATGCGATTGAGGGTGACTGACATAATCTCCCGCTGCAGTGAATCGGGGAACGACGCCCATGGCAGCCCACACAAGACAGCGTCGACTTGGCCGATCCCAGCGGCATCGCAAATGGCGTCTAGGTTGGTCACGCTGTCTTCGATGACCGTTGCCGATGGGCATCGCCGACGCGTCAGTTCTGCCATGTCGTGACTGCGTTCGATCGCGACGAACTTGGCATCGGGGTGCAATTTCTTGACGATGGCCTCGGTGAACACGCCGGTTCCCGGGCCGAACTCCACGACGCCGCGCGCTTTTTGCCAATCGAATCCATGAGTCATCACGCGAACCAACCCGGGGCTGCTCGGAGCGATCGCGCCGACTTTGGTGGGGTTTTTAGCAAATTCCCTAAGGAAGGTGATCGATTCTCGCAATCGTCTTTCCGTTCGTGAGGCTTTGGGCCGTCGAGGCAGTGCGCCGGGGCAAAGTGAAACCAAGGTGTCAGCCGTAGGTGCTTCGTCGCCGATGCGGGGTCAGTTGTGAATTCGTTACGCTGCGGTCCCGCTGGTTCGTCTCTGCAGCATCGTCTTTTGTTCTGCAAAAGGTGCGTCGTGGGACGCTGTTTTCGCGTGGCAAGAGGCGACTTTGGCTAGAGATCTTCACGGCCTAAGCAGGCAAACACGAGTCTTTGGGGTTAAACATCTGGATAACACCTTCCCGCTTGCGGGAGGGTCGGACGAGCAAACGGCCGGGGAGGGTGCCCTCTCCGGGCCTGAAGGCCCGACTCT
>NZ_VSZO01000004.1 GCF_008312935.1 Roseiconus lacunae
CCCCCCCCCGTCGATTCGAAACCGAAAGCGTCTGGTCCGCAGTACGACCCGGGCACTCCGAAACGTTTACCGACAACCGAACGCAGCGGCGAAGAGTCAACGCCAACGACGCTTGCCGTCGGTGAAGAGTCGCGGGTGACACGCCCACGTCCGACGACGATGGCGATCGGCGAAGAGTCTTCGGGCAAGCGGCCTCCGCAAGTCACCACCAAAGCAATGGGCGAAGAGCAGAGCTGTCCGACGAGACCCGATGTCCAGCGTCCGGGCAAAAAGACAACGATGGCGTTGGGCGAAGAATCACAGGTGTCGCCACCGATTCAGGTAACGACGCACGCGACCGGTGAGGAATCCACGCGATGGATCCTTCCTGATGCAAGTCGCTGGCGTCAGCAGCGCAGTCCTTGGCAAGGCTTTCGCCGCTGGTGATCATCAACTTCGCAAACTCGCCCATTTACAACAAGGCGTTCCACCATGGATGTCGATCCCTGCCAACTTTTGATCGTTGGAGGACAAAGTGATCCCAACACATGCCGAATCGTCGACCAAGCTCACTTGAGGGATGTCGATTATGTATTTTGGGACACCGACCTCGAACAGGCTCGGCAAATCGCCTGGGACTTTCAGCATCCCACCATCGATTTGGGCGACCGATCGGTACGTCCAAAATCGATCTACTTGCGATACAACGTCTTTGGCGACGACGCAACGAACAACCATGCCGCGTTTGAATTGTGCGAATCGTTCGCCCATACCTGGACGCACATCAAATGGCTGAATCGTTCGACGGCAGGTGATACGAACAACAAATCGCGGAACCTAAAACTCGCACGTCAATTTGGTTTTTCGATCCCCGATACGATCGTGATCGGCGATGCGACACCGCTGATCAATCATCCGGCCCCCGAAAATACGATCGCCAAACCACTTTCAGGCGGCGACCATGCCCACGTCGTTCGTGAGATCCAACATCCGGAGCGTTTGCTTAACCTGACGCCTCAATTTGTCCAGGAAAAACTTGATGGTGAAAACCTTCGCATCTTCAGCATCGGTGGTGAACTAACCGCGTTTCATCTGCAAACCAATGCGGTCGATTATCGCACCGATGACTCGGTCGTCGTTCGTCGAATCGTTGTTCCGAGCAACCTTCGCGATTCGATCGAACAATTGGTTTCCAAAATTGGCTTTGATTATTGCGCACTCGACTTTCGCTGCCGTGACGGATTCGATGAGCCAGTATTTTTGGAGATCAATTCATTTCCAATGTTCGTCGCATTTGATGACGCCTGCGAAAACCAACTCGCCGACCAAACGCTTGCCTTTCTTGTCGATTAGCACAATCCGATCGTGATGTCGAAGTTAAACTCTCTCGCGGCCTCCAATCGGCTATGCTTTGATTGATGATTAACCTCGCGCATTCAAGCGATCACCTGGATGCAAAAAGATGTGCCCCAATCTGAGCGACCGTAATGAATCAGTCCCCACAGGATGTGTCGATGCTGCTGCGTGAATTAGGCAGCGGCAACGAATCCGTCAGAGAACAACTTTTTGAACAACTGCAATCCGAGCTGCGTCAGATGGCATCGGCGTTAATGCGACGAGAACGGGCCGATCATACGCTTCAAGCGACTGCACTGGTCAACGAGGCCTGTGTGCGATTACTTGACTCCGATGCGATCGGCAACGCAACCGACCGACGCTACTTTTTTGCGGCGGCCAACCGCGCGATGCGACAAATCTTGATCGATCATGCCCGCAAACGGAACGCTGCCAAACGCGGCGGCGATTACGAACGGGGATCACTAGACGTCGTGCTGGATAACTTTGAAACCAGCAACGGATGCAATTTCGAAGATCTTAACGCATCGCTGGACGTGCTCGAAAAGGAATCACCGCGTCAACGCGAAGTCGTCGAACTGCGTTTCTTCTCCGGCTTATCGATTCCAGAAACCGCCGAGGTCCTGGGTGTCAGCGAAGGCACCGTTGAGCGTGACTGGAGATTGGCACGTGCAAAGCTGTATCAGTTCTTAAAAGAAGAATGAGCCGACGGCAGACGTCACCCCGGTGAAATGCCAAATGAGATAGCATGCTCAATCAGCTGGTCAGCGCTAGCCGAAAACTGAAGCCGAGCAACAATCGGATAACTCACAAAAGATGGTGAGTGTTCAACATTCCGAGATAAACACTAACGCAAGATCCACCAGATACGACTAAGTGCGGCGTCTTCGGAACCGGTTTGGCGAAGCCGTTCGGCAGTTTCAGAAATCACCGGTGGGACATCTCGACCGCCAGACAAATAAACCAAATGCTGGACACGTTGATCAAAGGAGTCGATCGAGCGAATCCAAGAAACGGGTAGGCCAGCGTCGTCCCCGGGGAAATCCACGCTGATCTGATCGGTTCGGCTGAGCGTCAGCTTCGGAGTGCTTGAAAGGTCACGCGGTGTCAGCTTGGCCTGCGCCGGTTGGGCCAAAAGAGTGCCGTCGTCGAGCAAACGCCCGCCGGCTTTTTGCATCGCCACTTCAATTCGATCACGTCGTGATGAAGGCGGTGGCTCAACCGCTGCGGCGAACGCGGTGACCAAATCGAGCGCATGATCACGATCGTGATCGCTGGTCGTTAGCATCGATTCCGGACGGAGCTCTTGTGGTACGCTGCGGGTCGCCATCGGCGAGGACACGATTAGCGCCAATGTTCGTGCGATATCGAAGCCACTGTGACGCAGGTCGGTGGCGAGCTGATCATGCAACCGATGCAGATTGCTGTCGGTCGGCGGGGCAAACGCATCGACCGGCGAAGGTTGCAATGGACGACCGTGAACCAGCTTCCAAAGTGAATCGACAAGACTTGAAGCCAAGCGTTGGCTACGGTTAAGCGTCTGTGCCCAGGCTTGGAAGTCAACCAGTGGGTCGCCGCCGGTCAAATTCCCGCTTACTTGCGGAACAGCTAAACGTTGGCGACCGTCGATCAATTCGTAAAACGTGGGGACCTGCTTTCGTTTCTGCTCGACCGTCCAGTGATCCTCGTCTTTATGGACGTGACTGCGCACCAATGCGACGAAAGACCAATAGTCGTCCTGCGTCCCATTACGTCCGATCGTCGAATCGTGACAGCGAACGCAACGTAAGTCCGCATTCATCGACAACCCAGCCAATCGACGAGCGATCCCCTCGCTTCCGTCGCGTCCAATGATGCGATACCAATCTTCGGAGTGCTTGTTCTCTCCGGAGATCAGACTAACCAACGTAGTATCCATCGAAGTCGCGCCGGCCACACTTCGGGACAATTCTTCGATCAAAGATTGATTGTCATCGCGGTCGATCGCCCCAACGTTCCAGTCTGCAGAGAGAGCCAACCATCGTTTCGCGATCTCGCGTGCTCGACTTGGCTTAGCCAATTCATCACGCAACCGTTCAGGCTGTGCAAACGCTTCGATGGGAACCTCGACCCCCAGTCGACGTTGAAGCCGTACGACCAACTCGGCATCCGAAGCCCGTGGAGTTGGATTGACACCGACCGACTTCCAGTACTCTTTGGCTATCGACGCGGTTGTCGTTGCGACATGTTCGATGTGGCCAACGACGACACTTTCGGAAGCCACTCTAACGCCGGGCGCCGATGAATCTAGCTGGCGATCGACAGTCCCCGACGGTGAATCGGCACTGTGCCCTTCGGCGTCGCGATCGCTCGAAGCGACCAGCGGCTGATCGAGTCGTATTCCTCTCAGAGGTTCTCGATTCGGCTCTGAATCGCCCGGAGCACTTTCAGCGAGCAAAGCCGGCGAATGTTCGGTGCCGTCGGGCTGCATAGACTGATCGCCGGCCAGCTGCTCTGACGAACCATTGATCGGGCTTGGCGAAACTTGCGACCGGGGGCCCAAATACATCACACCCGCGACACAAGCTGCCATCGCGACGATCGCGGAAAGCGTTTTCACGACCGTCAAATGTCTGCGGGGCATCGGCTGAACGGCGGAAATCACGACAGAGTCGTTTAAGCGAGACAAAATGGCGGCGGAAAGATCAGGCGGAACCGTTCGCTTACCCGGATCGACCGAAATAAACTCTTTCAATAACGAATCAACAACGGGATCACCGTCGTCGGGCGACTGTGCGTTGGCTGTCACAGCCGAGGTCAATTTATTTCCGAGGTGGACCGGAGGAGCGAGTGGTTGCCCATCGACATCCAGTCGGCGCCGACCGCTGGCTGGGTTGGGCAACGGAGGCTGCTGTGCGGGACGATCGAAGGCCGCCTGGGGATCTGCATCGACATCCGTCGTACTAGAGAGCCGCGCGAGGATAGTCGCGGTCAAATCCGGCGGCTGACGGCGCCGGCTCTGATCTCCGGATACGAACTCCATCAACAATGCGTCGATCATCGGATCGGCATCGTCGTATGAATTCGGTTTGGATCGGTCAGAAGGCGACATCATTCGTCCAACAGGTCTAGTTTTTCTTCGACGCAGTTTCGCAGTTGTTGCTTGGCTCGCTGCATCAAATTGCGGGCACCATGATCGGTAATCCCCAATGCTTCGCCAATTTCAACGCGGCTTGCACTGGAGTCAAACCGCATTCGTAAAGCGATTTGCGCCCGTTCGGTTAATCGTTTAAAACAGTCTTCGAGAGCTTCGACGGCGGAATCACCGGACAAATCTTTGCCCGCCCAACGGTCCCAGGTTTCATCGAGCAATTCGGGTTCGGCTATCGTTTGCATTCGCCCGAGTTTTCGGTGCCGCGAAACAAGCAGGTTGTAGGCGGTGCGTCGCAGATAACCGGCCGTCGCGCCGTCATTGTGTTGAACAAACTCGTCGCGCCGAAGGACCCTTAAAAATGTCTCCTGCGTCAAATCATCCGCCGTGGCCTCGTCACAACCGAGCATTCGCAGATAACGCCAAACGCCACGTTGATGCCGGCGAACGAGTTCACCGGCTTGCAATTGGTTGCCATTCTCTGCCGTCAAGCCACTTCCGGCCTCATCACCCATGGAAGCATCTTGATGCGATTGTTGCCTGTGCGACTCGCCACTAGGTGACGCCGGCTTCGATGGTGCCTGATCGCTGGACGGTATGGATGGGTTGTCTGACTGAGTCATCGAAATGGGGTTCGGCTCAGTCGAGTTCGGCGAAGGATCGCCTAAGCTGACTTCATCCACCGAGCAATTAAGCCACGAGTTCGCTGATTACTTTTCCTCCATTAGCGATTTTCATCGGGCGACGATTCTTGCTCATGAAGGTGGTTTCCAGAGAAATCCCCAACCCTTCGCAAACCGTCGCCATCAGATCCTCGCTACGGAACGGCTCTGATTCTACCTCAGTTCCGTCGCCGTTGGTTTGCCCAACAGCTAATCCGCCTTTAATTCCTGCCCCTCCGACAACGCAAGACCAAGCTCGGGCCCAGTGATCACGCCCCGCATTTTGGTTAATTCGAGGGGTACGACCAAATTCACCCATCCAAATGATCGCGGTGTCTTGCAACAACCCACGCTGTTCCAGGTCTTCCACCAGGGCACTCATCGCACGATCGAGCTGCGGTAGCTTCGTCGTCGAAAGCGTTTGGTGGGTGTTGTTGTGAAGGTCCCAGCCGCCGAGGTCAACTTCGACGAAAGGCACGCCTGCTTCGACCAGACGACGCGCCAGCAAGCAGCCTTGGCCGAAGCCGTCATTGCCATAGCGTTCCTTCGTTTTCTCGTCTTCTTTCTCGACTCGAAACGCTTCCATTTGGCTGCTGGTGAGCAAATCGAACGTTTTCTTCAGGACCTTGCCATGCTCGGTCGCGGGATTGTCGTTGGTTCGAGTCGCGAACCCGGACTCAATTTCCTGCAGGGCGGCCATTCGGCGCCGCAAGCGGCCGTCCTCCAGATTCATACTCAAATTTCGAATTCTGCCGTTGCTGGTCACGGCGAAGGGCGACCACGCCATCCCCAAGAATCCTGGTCCGCTACTCGCCCCACCAATGGTGACAAACGGTGGGATCTCCAGTTGCGGCCGCTGACTGATCAATTCGTGTGCAACGACTGACCCGTACCCTGGGTGTTCGATGTTGGGATTCGGCACGAAGCCGGTGTGCATGTAATAACGACCACGATTGTGATCTGCCTCCCGGGTCGACATGCTACGCACGACCGAAAGGTTATGCATTTGCTTGGCGACCATCGGCATGTGTTCGCAAATCTGCATGTCGCCGGTGGTTGAAATCGGCCGGAATGGCCCCCCGGTCGGAGCTCCCGGCTTAAGATCCCAAATATCAATTGTCGGAGGCCCGCCGCCCATCCAAAGCATGATCGCCGACTTGTGACTCTTGCGCATTTCCTCGGCATTGGCCTGGATCGCCCCGCCCAACGTCATCGCCGCAGAAAACGCAGCCGAACTTCCCGCCATGTGATTCATGAAATGGCGACGGCTCATGCCGTTGGGAGTTTTCCAGTTCGAGATCATCGCAGATTGCCTATCGAAAGAAGAGTTTGGGTTGCTAATAGATTAAACGCGTGAACCGAGCGATCGAACCCACGCATCCACAGGTCAGTGCTGCATGATGAATTCGTTGCTATTCAAAATCGCCCACCAGAGGTCCTGCATCATCTCCGCTTCGTCGCCACCATTGGCCCGATAAAGCTCGCCGGCCAATCGGGTCTCTCGCTTGGAGGGACGTCGAGCCAACCCGGCCAGGTAAAGCCGATTGAGTCGATCGCTAATGGTTTTTCCGCTCACGGCAATTTCTGCCAGGAAACTCCCCGGCTTCGTGCTCGTCGCGTTCTTAGTCAACTCGCCGTTGAAGAGCATCAACGCTTGCGGAATCGATCCATCAAACGTGGTCGCCTCGTCTCCTTCGTCGGTTCCGAACGTAACGACGAATTGCTGCATCCACTCGCGACGTTTTCGTTCTTGCTGCTCGTAGGTTCCTTGCGAGTTTCCACCGGAGAGTGAGACCAGCGACTGGTAGAGCTGCTCGGCACTGATCTGCCGGAGATAAAACCGCGAAAACTTTGGCGTCTCACCGACCGACGGGTCATCGATCGCATTGTTACTGCCGAGTGCGGCACTCAATCCATACGGCTTGCTGAGCGTGATCCAAGTGATCAGATCTTTGATGTTGTAGCTGTACTTACGGAACTCAGCTGCCAATTCTTCGAGGAGTTCCGGATGCGACGGATTGGTATGCGGTCCCATGTCATCGATCGGACGGGTGAACCCATGCCCCAGAAATATCGACCAGTGCCGATTGATGGCCATCAAATCTAATGCTTCACTTTCGAGCATCAATCGCCCTAGCTCCTTGCGGCGATTGACCTCGTCGACGAAACCGCTTTTTTCAATTTCTGTGCCATCGGTAAATACCGGATAAGCAACACGAGTCAGCCCGTTACGCATTTCGTAGAAAACCAAGGCGTCGCTTGGGTCTCCCGCTTCACCCGCGAAGTCCTCGCTGACCAATTCGGCGAATTCAATGTCACGCGTCCCATCGACATATCGCCGTAAGGCCCGTGATTGACGAAAGAAAGAATTGAACTCCCAAAACTTCTGCTGCTTCCAATCGTTGAAGGGGTGATTGTGACATTGGGTGCATTGAACTTGCTGGCCCAAAAAGATTCTTGAAACGCTACTGGCGGCCAACACCGCTTTCTCGTCATTGACCTTGTCGACCAGAAAATTGACCGCGCCGTTAAACCCTGGCGCGCCTGGCTTGGTTGCCCCTTCGGCGGTAACGAGCTCAAACACCATCTGATTGTACGGCTTATTCGCGGCGAAACTGTCCCGCAAATATTTCATCATCCCATCGCGATTGGTCAGATCACGACGGTCCATCCCACCGCTGCGACCGATCAACAGATTCGCCCACACGGTGGCCCAATGATTGGAATACTCCTCGGTATACCGATCATCATGCAACAATCGCTCGACCAAGTTTTTCCGGCGATCAGATTTTCTGTCCGCCATGAAAGCCTTCATTTCCTCCATCGTCGGAACCCGGCCGATGATGTCCAAATGAACGCGACGACACCAAATCAGATCATCCGCTTCTTTCGATGGGGTGATTTCATAATCCGTCCATCCCTGCTCGATGTAGTAATTGATCGTCTCGATCGGGGAACGCCCGGTAGTCGCCGGTGCGGTTTCGAGCGTGGCCTCCGGCCCAGGCTCCGCATGGGCGAATCCACTTCCGATCGTTAAAGCGACAACCATCCCCAGCACCGACCGGCACAGCGTCATCCAACCCCGTGCTGAACTGCGCGGTGCTGAACGGCGCGGTGCCGAACGGCGCGGTGCCGAACTGCGCAGTGCTGACTTGCGATCCAATGCAGGCCAACGATGATTCGCGACGCTGTAGGTTGTCATCGAGTCGTTTCCGATTTGCCAGAGAGTCTGATGTGGTGAAAAGCGGCGGTAAGCCGACGCCAATCTGATGGCGCCCGATTTCCCTACCTCTGAAACGAAGGCAGAGGGCAATGGTACCTGTCCGAATACAGGGATTGTCCTTCAATCTTATCGCGCGATCTGCCCCGAGGTCGGCAAAACCTGCACCCACTGAAAACTCGTTTATTCCCGGACAAGCCGATCTTTCTGACAGGTTGGGGGCCACCTTTCTCTACTTCACTGGGGGCAACCGATGCAAGCGACATCCCGCCCACCGCGACACCGGCGGCCACCGGGAGAAAGCCTGGCGACTGACCAAACGTGTCATTGCAATCGATCAACCTACGCGGGTTCTTCTAACCGCCTGCCCGATCTTCACGTTCACCGGGAGCCCTTGGCCATGATCAATTCATCGCATTCGTACGTTGACATCGCAGTCACCCACACCGCGGCCGCGCAAGCCGGCGCCGTTAAAACCGGCTGGCTGATCACCCGACGTCGTTGCCCGACCGGCACCGATGGGCAAGCGGGGAAGACTCCGGCACCAACAGCCCCCCCTGACGACCGGATCTATTTGCAAATCGCCAATGGTCAGTGGGGGCCCACTTCGGCGGCGACTTGGTTCCCGACCGAATCATCCGCTCGCGTGTACCTGGAAGACTTTCAACCCCGTTATAGTGAGACGCTTGAACTGACACATCTCAGCGAAAATACGCCACCACCTGCGTTCTCATGGAACCGATTGCCGACCACCCCACGGGCTTGCCGGTGGCAATGAGCGTCAAGTTGTGCTTCTTTTTTTGACAAAATGGCCGCATTTACGCCAACCTGAACTTGCCAAACACCTTTTCTTAACCGTTTCTTTATATGGAGTCGATTCTGGCATCATTGGTGCATCTCGACCTAGCGGCCGATTTTTGTTAGTTCGCTTGGTGAATTGGAAACGGGGATGTAATGGATTTATGGATTGCAATCGCGTTTGTCTCGGCGGTTTCTTCGCTGGCGTTTGTCGCCGGCTGGAAGCTTTCGCTATCGGTCTACCATGGCAGGCCTCTGCTGCTCGTTGAGTGTCTGCTCCTCTTGTTGATTTTTGCATTCGGGCTCGCCAACCGCCTGTTTTGGGCAAGTGCGTTTTCAACGCCAGCGGCGATGGGTTGGTCAAATTGGCTACCGATCTTCCTTTCGTTCACGGCCGGGCTGGCGACAAACGCGTGCAGCTTGCGGCGTAGCTGGCGTGCGGGAACATCACTGGCGATGCTGTTCCTTGCGATTGGGTTTCTGGTGCAACCGGTGGTCCGCCCCAACTTGTATCCCATCACACTTGCGTCCCAAACCACCTGGCAAAACAACGTTTGTTTGCAAAGCAGCGAGTCGAGCTGCGGACCGGCTGCCGCGGCAACACTGCTACGCCATCACTCCCTCTTGCCTTGGGCCAAGAATCGGCTCGGTTGGTCCGAAGCCTCATCGGAAGCCATGATGGCGGATGCATGCTTGACCAGTGGACATGGCACCTCGTCTTTAGGCTTGGTCCGAGGGTTACGACTGGCCACCGAAGGCAGCCAATTCAGCGTCGCCGTGGCCGACGATGATCCGCGACATTGGCAAACGCGCAATCAACTTCCCAACCTCGCTGTCATCTGTTTTCGCGGTAGCGGTCACGGCGACACGGTCCGACGTCTTCTCGGTACCGACGGCGATGCACACGCGGTGATGGTCCACGGTCGCACGCCCGACGGGCTTTGGAAAGTAGCGGACCCAGCGGTGGGCTGGCGATACTTTCAAGACGACGAGTTTCGTCGAGTGTTCACCGGTGAAGCGATCTATCTTGCTCGGCATTAATCGCATCTGACCTCGCTTTCCGGCGCCTGCAAAACGGCCGCCACTATGAGTCCATGGCGAGTGAATACGGCGCGTTCGCGACGTGTATTTTACCGAGATAGATCTACCGACGAAATGAACGACCTGCTAACGTATGATGAACGCGTCGCATACCGGCGGGCGGGTCGGGAATCACCAAGATAAATGCCCCGATCGCCGGCGTGTGACATGACCTGAACCAACGTTCGGTTGCCACCATTGCAGCGTCTTTACTCGGCTTACGATCGAGACGAACGCAAGCGAAATGGGAATCTTGGTTGGTTCGGTTTGTGTCAATCTTCTCGTTGCTTGTTTGCGATGACGATGGTCCACAACAGCCTCGTCAAATGAGCGTCGGTCGCCATCGAACGATCCGCAAACAGTCTCGGCGATTACGTTCGACGCGTGCGAACTGACATGGAATTTGTTCCCATGTCCGCCTCGATCACACGTGCGCCTTGAGAACGTTGTCTGATTCTGAACCCGAAGGCCTCCGGCCTACAGTCCCCTCGTCGCCGACACCTGAACAAGCGATTGAACAGGACGCGACATCGTCCGACGAATCGCCCGAGCGGAACCCACCCGACGTCAAAAGTGCCGGCCCGTCAACCGATCGAGAAATTCGGTTGGTGCCGACAGCTCGTACCGCGGATGGCGAACTCGATCACGCCGCAAAACTTGTCCGCTGCCAAGAACTGATCGATTATCAATTCAACGATCTGGAGCTGCTACAGAATGCGCTCACACATGCCTCCGGCGCGGCACATCGCCTGGCCAGCAACGAACGGCTCGAATTCCTCGGCGATTCAGTCCTTGGCTTTGTCGTCTGTTCGTGGTTGTACGAAGAGTACCCCGAGTACAACGAAGGCGATCTGACAAAGATCAAGTCGGCTGTCGTTAGCCGCAGGACATGTGGGAAAGTGGCTTGCCAAATCGGACTCGATGAATGCCTAATCGTCGGCCGTGGAGTCACCCGCAATCGCAGCTATCCACGCTCACTCGTCAGCGACGTCTTCGAATCCATCGTCGCGGCGATTTACCTTGATGGCGGACACGAGATCGTTCGGCAACGACTGATCCGTTGGCTTCGTCGCGAAGTCGAAACTGCCGTCCAGAGCCAGGGTTCGACCAACTACAAGTCGACCCTCCAACAACGTGCCCAGCGCGACATTGCCTGCACACCCCAATACCGCCTGAAACGCGAGACGGGGCCGGATCACCGCAAGTCGTTTCTGATCAGCGCCGTCATCGACGGAAACGAATTCACCGCCGCGTGGGGCAGCAACAAAAAAGAAGCCGAACAAAAGGCAGCGGCAAATGCGTTAGCCGAAATGAGCAACGAGTCGATTCCGTTTCCTTTGACCGAATCGCATTCCGCAGAATCGCATCCGGCGGAAGAGCCTCCCGGGGAAGAGCGATCGTAGGGCGGCAGCGGGAATTGGTAATTAAAGCGTTCCTGCTTTGTTACCGAGCTTGCTAGCGAGCGACAGAATTTCTGGCGGGAGTTTTTTAGGACGCCCCGTCGGATCGACACTGGCGATGACCGAGTCGGCTTCGGCAAGCAACGTCTGCTCGCGCAGGACTCGGTAGTGGTGCGTTAATCGAACTTTTCGAATCTCCGTCGTCACGACTTCCACCTGGAGTAGGTCGTCAAAATCGGCGGGTGCGAAGTAGCGCACGTTCATCTCGGTGACGACCAAAAGCCGACCGGAATCCTCGATTGCCTTGTATGGCATGCCACCGGCACGAAGCATTTCGACCCGAGCGTCTTCGAAGTAATTCAGGTAGTTTGAATGATGCACCCTACGCTGCCCATCGGTTTGGTGATAGCCAACTCGGATCTCGTGGGTGTATTGAATTAAGGCGCTGTTCATCGTGATCGTTCCGCCTGGGAAAATGGATAACCAATCGACACAGCATAAGCCTGAGCGATGAAATCGTCATTGCCCTGAACCTTGATTGCCCTGACCACTGCGTTTCGTCGATCTGTCCGCCGCAGCAAATCCCTACACTGGTTACAATGGGCAGTTTTTAATGACACCCGACTTGGGTGCTGACTCAGGTTTCTTTCGTTGCTAGGCAGGTTAAGCATGACGCGAACAAACGCGGGATTGGTAGTGGTGTGGGGTTTCGTCGCGATAATCTTGGTGACGATTTCAACGACCGTCGTCCGGGCAACCGAGCCGGTCCGAATGGGATGTGGCGACATGACCTTTGAAACAGTTCCCGGCTGGGGACTGCGACCGGACGGCAATTCACCGCTGGGGCCCACTCATGGGGGCGTCGTGATCGATACCGAAGGCAACATCTACACCAGTGCCCAAGCCGGAGTGTTTGTGTTCTCCCCCGAGGGCAAGATCGTCCATACCTACTTGGGCGAGGACTACAGCAACCTGCACGACATGGAAATCCGCCAGGAAGATGGTGAAGAGTACATCTACGGCGCGCGTAACAAGAACGCCGAAGGCATCAAGTTTCGCGTACGAGGCGGAGACGTCGTGCTGCGCCTACCGTTTCCGACGGAGTCTGGGCTCGCACTGAAGCGATTTAGCCCGACCGCGATCACGGTGGCCGACAACGGCGACATCTACCTCTCCGATGGTTATGCGAGTAACCATATTTTTGTGTTCGACAAATCCGGCAAGTACCTTCGCCATTTCGGGACCAAGGGAAATGCGATGAAGGAGTTCAACACCGCGCACGGAATGACGCTGGACACTCGCTATGAACCGCATCGATTACTGATTTGCGATCGCAACCATCAACCCAAGGGCCGACTGCTGCATTACGACCTGGAGGGCAACTTCATCGAAGAAGTCATCACCGGCTTGGGAATGCCAACGTCGGTAGCCGTCTCCGGAGATTACGTCTCAGTGCCTGACCTGCACGGACGTTTGGTGATTCTTGATCGATCGAACACAATCATCGCAGTCCTCGGAAACAACCCTGACCGCAAAAAAGGCCGCAACTTCAACGTCCCCCAGTCGGACTGGGTGGAAGGGGTCTTCAGCGGCACGCATGGTTCGTACTGGGACCGAGATGGCAATCTTTACGTTCAGGACTGGAACGTTTCGGGGCGTTTGATGAAGCTGGTACGGGTGAATTTGCAGCCGAATTGACCGCACCGAAGCGAAACACGTAAACTTCCAGCTTTAAGCGTTTGGGCAAACACGACGACCGAGCTTACACGGCGACAGCCCGCCACGAGGATGGGGTTGATCGCTGTCTGCCGCGCAACCGTCGAAAACGCCTTTGGAGTGCCGACAAGACGAGGCCGACATGGATTCAGATCAGGGAAGCGGGGCAGGAACGAAATTCGAAACGATGCGGGGACGCAACTTTCCGGCGCTTCGACAGTTTACGATCTTCCTCGAAAACCGCGTGGGGCAATTGCTGGAAGTGGTGCGTCGATTCGAAGGCACCGGGATCCGCATTTGTGCCCTGTCGATCAACGATGCCGCCGAGTGCGCATTCGTTCGCTTCCTGGTCAGCGATGCCGACCGGGGCCGAGAGATTCTGGAGCGAAGTGGGCTCGCGCTGATTGAAACCGATTTGATCGGAGTCCAGCTTCCCGAGGGTCCGCAACCGCTACTGCGCGTCTGCACCGCTCTGTTACAAGCGGAACTTAATATCATCCAAACGTACCCGCTGATCATTCGCCCTCATGGCAAGCCAGCGGTGGCGATCATGGTGGAGAACATCGAGATGGCGATGGAAACCTTAAATGAAAAAGGTTTCACGATCATCACCGAGGGAGATCTCGACGATAACCCCACGATGGATCAATAGTGCAGTTGGACTGGTGACAGTTCACCGCCGGCTCTTCAGTCGCGCGGCGGCTTGACGTCTTTCGTCGCGGCGGAACTTGTTTGTGACGCGCGGCGATTCTCTCGCTGGATCGCGTCATAAACTTCTTGGCGGTGAACCGGAATGGATTGCGGCGCCTCGATACCGAGGCGAACTTTGTCGCCACGGATATCGACGATCGTGACAACAACGTCGTCGCCAATCATGATGCTTTCATCGCGGTGTCGGGATAGGACCAGCATGTTGGCCTCGACATCATTGGATTCAAGAGGTAACGGATTTAGCAGGTAACGTCCATGCGGTGGTGCTAGTGGGAGACTCGTCATCATGACGAATCAAATCATCCGCAGTGGAAAGTGGCGAAGGATGCCGTTCGGCCTCGTCGCCTGGGGTGTACATCGTCGAGCAGGGCGATGAATTTGATATCGTTTGTTAGAAGTCGGCAGATGCCGGTCGTGACGGTCGCTCCCTCCAACCGGATTGATTCGAAGGTCGTGCTTCAAACGGCGTTTCAGACCATCAAAGCACGATCGACACCGGACCAACCGGCGCAAACCGGATGAACAATCCTTTTGGATACGCCGACGAGTGAACGACGATCTCAGGCCCGACCGTGGTCGTCCATCGCTGTCTGGGGCGAAACACCCCCTACCGAACGAGCCGGAGGAAATGATCTGCGATAAGCATCGACCGAGTCACGCCGACGACCATCGCCCGAGCCGCCACCTCTGGATCGAACGTTTGTTAAGCCGCCGACTTCTTCGCAGAAAGCTTGGCCGTCGTTGTCGACGTCAGCTCGCGAACGACGTCACTTGCCCCGGCAAGAGAATGCACCGGTTGCTGCAACGCATAGTCGTTGTCAGTGATGATTTGGCATCCCAGTCGACGGCTGAGGTTCAATACGATCGGCGATCGCAAGTTAGTAGTCAGCTTTCCCGAGTGCCCCGAGATCGTCGTCAGAACGTAAGTCTCCGTCCCTGGCTTCAGATGCAAGCTGGTCAGCTCGCGCCGTGAAACTTGCACCCGGTAATCCGGAAAGAACGCCCGCGGACTGATCAGCGGTAACGCTCGATCGCCACGTGATGCACTTTGCAGCCAGGCAACGGATTCATTTTCAAGATCTGGCAACAAGGCCCAGTCCCGCAGAGATTCCATTCCGATCAGGCCGGCAGGAAACAGGAACAACTGATCTTGATCGAGAGAGATCGTTCCAAATCGTTGTGTTTCGATTCGCATCGCGTAGGCTCGGGACGCTTCAGATGACTTTGGATAGGTTTACAATATCGATATCGGCGGACGCACTGTTCGAATCGACAAAATCGGCAAAGAACAACCAAAACCAGAGAGCCTTATGATTCTGATCGGAACGATGAATCTGACGCGGACGCGTGAGTCAGGCCAGTTCTATTGCCCGACCTGTGTGTCCACTCAGGATTACCGCCTGCGTTCCAGACGACCGTTTCTGACGCTTTACTTTATCCCTGTCGTCCCCATCGGCGGCGCCGAACAATTTGTTGTCTGCGGGGGCTGCCGCGAAAAGTGGGATCCGTCGGTCCTTACCATTGACTATCAACACCCCTCGCAGGTTCGGCCCGACGGCGAGACAAGCGGGCAACTTTCGGCCGATCAGTTTCACGACCAAGCGTTACGTAGCGCTATCTTGGTCGTGCTCGACGATGGCTTTATGTCCGAAGCAGAAATCGAATCACTGCTCGGTCTGGGAAGCCATCTATTTGGGCGTCCGATCGATCGCGAGGAACTCGGTGAACTCTGTTCGATCGCGGAACAAAACAAGGTTCGCGCTCGAAACTATGTCACCTCGGTTTCGCACCGCTGGAATCGCGATCAAAAAGTCGAGGCACTGCAAGCGATGTTTCTTGCCGCTACCGCCGAAGGTGAACTTAGCGATTCACAGATCAAATTATTGGCCGACATGAAGGACCTGCTTGGCTTAAGCGACGAAGAGTATCACAAAGCGATCGGAGAAGCCTTGCAGTGGGAACATGTCTGATGAAAACAGCGTCTCTCCAAATGTTTTTCGATCAGCTTACTTCGATCTTGGGCTCGATCGCGATCACTTGCCTGGTGATGACGTGCGTCGGCGGATGCCAACGAGAACGCACCGACCTTGATTACACCTTCCACGTTGAACATGTCATCCCAATGGACGGCGCGTTGCCGGGTGACATGGTTCAATTTGAAAACGTGTTTTGGGAACCAGATGATTCAATCTCACTACGTAAAATGATTGCCGACGATGGGATCGCCCAGGGGCGCAACGTGCTCGAGATCGGTACGGGCACGGGGCTGATCGCGCTGACGTGCGCGAATCATGGTGCGAAGAACGTCGTCGCCACTGACATCAATCCGGCAGCGGTCGCCAACGCCCAGTACAACGCAGCGATGCTGGAACTCGAGTCAGCCCTGGAAGTCCGCCAGGTTGATGCCGATAGCCCTGGCGCCTTCGCCGTTCTCAAGCCCAACGAAACCTTTGATCTGATCATTTCCAATCCGCCGTGGGAAGACGGCACGATCGATCAACCACTTGATCACGCGTTCTATGATCCGAGCTTCGCACTGATGGATTCGATCCTCGATGGCTTGCCGCAACGTTTGGCTCCCGGCGGCCGCTGCCTGTTGGCATACGGGCACGTCCCAGCAATTACGCGTTTGCTATCCGAAGCCGAAGCCCGAGGATTCCAAACAAAGGTCCTCGACGATCGCAAACTCGAATCACTACCCCAAGATTTTCTACCGGGAATGTTGATCGAATTGCGATTGGGGCGGGATCAAATCCCCAAGATTCGCGCAAGTCAAGAGGAGTAGCCCGCAAATCGATCCCGATTTGACGAAGCAATAAAAATGCTTGCGGCGCCGACTTTTTCCCTATTAACATGAATAGCGATGGCAAAGGAGACTCATTTCAAGATGAGTGCTTGCGGACGAGACCGATCGTCCAATCTGCAAGGATGTTCCTTTCCTTTGCCCAACCTAAATCAAACGGACGCGAGCCGGAATCGCCTATGATCCACTACACCTGTGATCGCTGCAAACGCGCGATCGATCCGGAAACGGAACTTAGGTACGTTGTCGAGATCGAAATTCATGCGGCCTCGTGTGATGACTCACACGGCCACATTCGAAACGAAGGCGGAGAAGACGAAGTCGACCATTTGGCAGAGCTGCACGATCAGTTGCAACGCGAAGTCAATCCTGACATCGAACCGCAATGCTTTGCCGACGACGACTTCGGTGACCTCGACGACGCCGAATCAACCGATCATTGCCAGCAATACGACCTCTGCGAACAATGCCACGACGCTTTTCTGAACAACCCGCTCGGACGCGAGGCCACGGTGGGACTGGGGTTTAGCAATAATTAGCTCAACGATTTTTCCTCTCCGCTGTTCTGTCCGCCGCTGTGACCGTCCGCTCGAACGAACCAATGGTGGCCTGCGATGTGCCGAAGGGCACCGTTTTGACGCCGCACGCGAAGGCTACTTCAATCTGACTCAACCACAGGATCGCCGCAGTAAATCGCCAGGTGATAGCGACGACGCTGTCTTGGCTCGACAGAGCTGGATCAACCGAGGGCACATGGTCGGGCTGATCGAAACGCTCTCTGAATTATTGTCCGAACACCCATTGGACTTGAGCTGCACTCGCCGAACGATCGACCTCGGTTGTGGCGAAGGCAGTTTTGGTAAGGCACTCTTCGACGACTGTCCCGAAACATTTTGCGGTATCGACCTCTCGAAACGCGCGATCCGCTTGGCTGCCCGGCAATGGCCCGACGCGACTTGGGTGCTCGCTAATGCTGATCGTGTTCTGCCGTTCGCCGATGGCACCGCGGGACGATTGATGTCGCTGTTTGGGCGTCGACCGGTCACTGAAATTGCTCGCGTGCTATGCGACGATGGCCAATGCATGATCGCGGTCCCCGGCGAAGAAGACTTGATCGAGCTACGCGAACTCGTACAGACGGTTGGCAAACGCCGCAGCCGTTGGAAAGCGATCGTTGACGAGTTTGCCGACGTGGGTTTCAAACTTCAACGGCAAGCCACCTGGCGTCATTCGGTCGAACTTGATCAGCCAGCGATTACCGATGCCCTGGCGATGACCTACCGGGCCGTCCGCCATTCACAACATTCCCGAATCCAAAGCGTCGAACAGATGAATGTGACCCTTCACGCCGACCTGATGGTATTTCAACGCTAGCGATTCGTCAGACCGAACTGCACCGCTTGCCCACCGGCCCGCAGAACAAAAAAGCCCTCTTGCCGAAACAAGAGGGCTTCAATGATTCACTACGATCTTGCTATTGCAGCATTAGAGCTCAAGAGAAACTGTCTCTTTCGAGGCCCGGGTTCCCAATGCTCCCCAAACACCGTAAGGGCTCTTCCGAGTCATCGTCCCGCCGGTCGGCCAGTTAGGAGAGTTTGCCGAAAGGTCACCGGAGTCCACGGATTCAGTGATAAAGGTCACCGCCCCATCGCCCATCAAAATGTGTGCACCACCTTGGTGACGACTACCGACGGTAAACATCCCGTCAGATCCGTCACCCGAGTAAGCACAACTGACTCGGTTCGGAGGCATGATCGTGGTAACGCTGGTCATCACAGGACGCCCGTCAGTCCAACGCATCCCCTTGTTTTGCGAGACCGACCAGTTGTTGGTGTTCGTGCCCGCAAGGTGAAATTGAGGATCTTCTGGGTCGATCGTGTCTTCACAATCGATCGGCGTAATGAAGAACGAAGCGTTCGAACCTCGGTTGACGACCGTACCGCGTACTTCCAACGTGTTGTTGTCAACGACGATTTCGCCGCAAGCGATCGTGTTGCTCAATCCATCCAGCATGTCACGGAACTTTGTCGTACGACGAGATTCGAAGAAACCTCGATTGTGACAACTGCGACGCGCCGGGGCACACCAAGTCAACTCTTCGCCGCGTTCGCCGCGGCATGAGTGATTGTTGCTGGCGACGCCATCACCCAAGCTAGCGGCATAGTTAGTGAAGCCCTCAAAGTTCGCCGGCGGGACCGCGGGATCACTGGGGCAACGATAAGTCGTGATTTGCGTGACCCATGGGGTATAGGCGCGATCCCATGGCACCGGTCCCATCGGGGCGAACGGGGGCGTGCGGTCGGAACCGTTGTGATTAACCGATCGCGGGTTCGAGATCATGTCCCACAATCCCTGCTGCTCGATAAACGGAGTCAGCGGCACGAGGAACGACAACAAGTGCCGGTTGCTGTTGTTCGCATTCGTCGGCGAAACATACGTTCCACCGCTCTGAACTGGCAGCTGTTTGAACGCCGAATGGTAGTTGTGCAAGCCAAGACCAATCTGCTTGAAATTGTTACTGCAGCTCATCCGCCGCGCCGCTTCACGGGCAGCCTGAACGGCGGGCAGCAACAACCCCACCAAGATTCCAATGATGGCGATGACCACCAACAATTCGACAAGGGTGAAACCTCGTCGAACACGTTTGTTCAACATAATTTTTTCTCAAAAGTACAGGGGATGACAACGCGACGTTGAAGAAGCGTGGGGCAACCGATACGGCCACAAGAATGAAGAACTTGCGAATTACGCAATTCAGCTAGCAGTCGCCCCTTGCGAAAGAGTCTTGCTGGACCACCCATTTTGAACAATGGAATATCGCGCAAAATCACTGTGAATTTTCAAGAAAGTGCGATACCTACCCGGACTTCGGGATACCGACTCAGACCGATAGGGCGAACGAGAAGCTCCACCCAGGGGCTAGAACGCAGCGCACTTACGAAGTTTCATTCGCAATCGCTCATTGCCTTTGCAAAGACACAGAGCCCCTAAAAAAAGGGAACTCATCTCCCCGAGAAGTGATGCCCGCGACGGCTTGAAGCAACGTCGCGTGGGCATCATGTGAATCAGACAAAGCCTCAGCGACATGAAGTCGCCGAACAAGTACCACTACTGGCTTTGCATGTCGGAGGCGTTTTGCTCCGCCATCGATTCCATCTGCTCTTCGGTGTGGACGACGCTGTCATCGACGCCAGTCGAAGTCGCTTCGGGTTGGTTACCACAGCCGGCGACCAAGGCGGCAGACACAAACAGGACACTCAGGCAGAAGAATCGTTTCATTTGACTTTCCATCAGGAACAAGAAATGGGAAGCGAAACAATCTAGAGCGACAGGGGGGAAAATCAAGCCCGGTCAATCGTGCAAGGAGAATTTGACTACGGCTCCAAACGGATCGCGTTCGTGCAGGACTATCTGGCGAAGCTACCGCTGATTTTCATCCGCAGCGAGGCCCTGCCCTTGCACCCAAAGATACCGCTGCCCGAGTGTCAAACCACGGTGACTTTCGTTACTACCGTCGGGCCAGACAATGGTCGCCGAGATGACGGAATCTTGATCAAGTTCACCGACTTCGTCGCAGGCAAAACGCAAGACCTGCTCGTTACCACACTGATAACCGTTTCCCGCCAACCGATATTTTGTGATCGCTCGCTCGGCATATCTCAGGGTCACGATTGCGCCGACGGCGTCGCGGTGACATTGCGTCCCCACCAACCTGATCTCGATCGTCGAAAAACGTTGATCGGTGTGATTGATAAACAGTCCCGCTGGTTCGAACAATCGGGTGACAACAAAGTCCAACTTTCGATCACGATTAAAATCCGCGGTTAAGAGCGCCCTGGCTAACTGTGGTGACGCGAATGATTCACCGATCGATGCCGCATCAACCGGTTGATATCGATCGTCAGCGGCGCGACGAAACAGCTGCATCGGCATTCGATAGTTTTGTCCGGAATGGGTGAAGTCATCGACGTGACCGTTGGCGACCACCAATTCCGGCGTTCCGTCACTATCGGCGTCCAACCACTGAGTCCCGTACCCCAACGTTCGAATCGTCGGATCGACCAACGCCCATGCGTCCGTTCGGTCAGACCAAACACCGTCATGAACTTGCTGATAAACGGTGTTGTAGTCATCACTGAAGTGGGTGACATAAAAATCAAGATCGCCGTCGTTATCGGCATCATCGGCGGCGATTCCCATCGAGGCTTGTGACAGGCTTCGAGCGTTAAACGCGACGCCGCGTGCGGCCCCCTGTTCTTGGAACTTTTGCCCCCCGATCCCATACGCCGTTGCTTCCGGCCGGGCTGAATCCCTCTCGATTCTGCCCGACCAAAAGTGATTGGCGGTCATGTCGTTGGCGACATAGACATCGATGCCGGGTGCCTGATCGAGTTGCCCGACCACCAACCCAAGTCCTCTCCCCGCTTGTATTTTCGCCAACCATTGCTGCGTCTGGTCGACAATCCGGCCGTGGTCCGTAACCGAATGGACACGATCGTGCTGAGCCGGAAAAACGAGCGGTCCGCAGGATCGATGAACGGTGAGTTCATCCGGAAAACACCGTCGGGTCACCACGTCGTCGCCACTGACATACTGAACGTCGAATAGTTCCGCGAGGCCATCGATATCGAGGTCAGCGATCGCAACCGAAGTTGTCCACTCCTGATTGGATTGAAACTGCGATGTTTCAGTCGCGTCGATAAAGGTGCCATCCCCTTGATTGATCAATAATCGATTTTGACCAAAGACGCCGACGTAAAGATCTGGAAAACCATCACTATTGATGTCCCCCGATGCGACACCTTGCGAGTATGACTGATCCCGGCAATCGGCGAGATCGGTGACGTCACTAAACACCCCGTTTCGGTTTCGATAGAAACGATTCGTCGAAGAATTGCCTTTTCGCGGCTGGCCATCACACACGGTCATGTAGAGATCAGGCCAGCCATCATGGTCGTAATCGATCGCACTCGCACCACCGGCACCCGATTGATAAATCCAAAGTCCCGCCTCACCATCAGCAGGCGGGGCGATCTTGCAACGATGATTTAGATTTCGGGACTTCGCTTCATCACTAAAACGAATCGCAGCCTGTTCGGTCGTAGCCGCAATGGCTATTTTCGATTTCGAAGACTCCCATCGCGGCGTCGGCAAGCTGTCGACATCCACTCGTGAGGCCACCAGCAATGTTGGATCTTGCCAAGGAGTCTTCGCCGTCAGTTGCCCCTTTAGTTCCAGAAAGACTTCGTTGGCATTTGCAACGGGGTCCTGCGACATCCGTACCGCCGCCCGCGCCCAATTGGCAGCTTCCCAGATCCTTCCCAACGTTTGCATCGACCGGGCGATTTCGACGGCGGCTCGCTGAGAATGTCGGCGCCAATACAACAGTGAATCGATTTGATCACGCATCGCAGTGATCGCTTGGGCACGCTTCGAAACGATCGCCGATTCTTCGGCATGTCCAATCTGGGCGAGCAAGTTTGCCAACCGACTGAGCGCTTCACCGCTATTCTCGTCCAATTGAACGGCGTTCCAGTAAGCACGCACCGCCTGTTCGTTCTGTGCTTGACGCTCAGCCCATCGCCCCGCGGCCAACCAATACTGTGGTTGCCGCCGGACTTCACTACCAACGGTCGCCAACCACTCCTTCAGAAGTTGCGATTGATCGTTTTCAGGGGAATCGGTTTCGACGATCGCTCGACCATAATACGCCGATGCCTCGGCAAACTCTGGGTGCGTCGACCAGACTTGTCGCAATGAATCGATCGCGTCAGCCCAACGGTTGTCATAACAAACGGGACGGACGAGCGCGTACCGTGGTCGCTGGTCACCGGGGTTTTGCGACAACACATAGTTGCACATTTCCTCATCGGTCTGTGGTCGCGACAAATCGGACAAGATCAACAATTCATCGACACCGGCCTGATTGTGCTGCACGAGAGATTGCAGATGTTCGCGGGCACGCCGCTCGAGCCCGAGGGACGCTTGCAGGCCGGCCAGATCGCGGCGGGTCGCCGCACTCGAAGGGTCGAGCAGAACCATCTGCTGCAATACCTCGATCGACCGAAAAGGTTTCGCCAACTGCATCCACTGACGTCCGATCTTGTCCAGGATCAAAACCGAGGGAGTCGTCTGGGCATCGATCGCCGCTTGGTAACGATCGATCGCGATGCTCGGTTGTTTCATCGCGACGGCGAGATCGCCGGCAAGTTGAAGGACTTCGGTATCATCTGCAAATTCAACCAAACGTGGACGAAGTGCCTGTTCGGCCAGAGCAAACTGGCCCGATCGAGCAAGTCGTGTGACTTCACCGATCAGTGACTCGCGTGACGCCGAAGACGTGTGTGACTTGCCAGCGGGAGTTCCCAATGCTGGATCTGATTCGAGCTGCGTGGCCGGTGAGTCAGATTCTTGCCGAGAGGCCCCGCAACCGACACTGATCGCAAGGCACAACGACGGCACGATCATGAGCCATCGACGACCGTATCTCCCCTGATATCCTGGCGTGTTCGATCGCATGCCGTCGTCAATAAATCACGAGTCATTGAAGTTAGAAAACGCAAACGTCGTTGGCGACGCGTTCACTGAGGGACGCGTTCACTGAGGGACACTGCGGCGTTCCTTTCGATACGCACCCGGAGGCTGCCCGACCGCCCGACGAAATGCCACGCTCATGTACTCTTGATTTTGAAAGCCGGTTTGCCGAGCGATTTGGATCAGAGTCAAATCGCTATTGGCAAGCAAATAACGAATTTGATCGATTCGCCGACGGAGGATCTCTTGGTGAGGCGTTCGACCTAGGATATCGCGAAATCGACTTTCAAGCATCCTCCGTGAGATCGGAATCCGATCGAGTAGATCCTGAACATTGATCGGTTCGCAATAGTGGTCGCGAATAAAGCGAACCGCTTCGGCGACATCGGGATCGCTGATCGCAACAATATCGGTCGATTGCCGAGCGACGATGCCTTTGGGAGGCAGCAGACGCAACGAGGGCAGTTGACTGCGACTGCGACGCGACTTATTCATCATCGTGTCCAGCGTTGCGGCGGCCACCCGTCCCGCTTGCTCGGCATCGGGAACGATGCTGGTCAGCGGTGGCGTTGAGAGGTCGCACAACAACTCGTCATTATCGACCCCCAGGACGGCGACTTCTAATGGCACTTTCAAATCGCATTCCCGGCAAGCATCTAATACTTCCTGAGCCTTGATGTCATAGGTAGCGAAAATACCGATCGGCCGCGGTAGCCGACGGAGCCATTTCGTCAATCGCTTCCGTTCGGCGCCAGGCGATCGCTTGGTGTGGCGCTGATCGACGAACGTACTGCAGGGGAACCCATCCTTCTCGACACACTTAAGAAACTCGGTTTCGCGATTCGTTGACCAGACAAAACGTGCATCGCCACAAAACGCAAACTGTTCAAACCCCCGTTCACGAAGATGGCTGTACGCCATCGCTGCGATCGCGGCGTCGTCCGTTTCGACGCAAGGCACTTCGGGTACGTGACGAGCGGCGCTGACGTCGACCACTGGGATTGTCAACTTTTGGATCACCCGCGCGGTCTCTTGATTCTCAATCCGGGCGATCACACCGTGACCTTCCCAGCTTTGCAGCCAGGACGGCGGGACACTGCCACGATCTTGCTCAGTCAAATAAATCGACCATTGCTCATGTTCATGAACGTACGAGGCGATGCCGCGAAGGACGCCGCGGGCGTAGGCATTGGACGTCTCGATCAGCAGCGCCACCGACTTTCGTTTCTTTGCCATGAGTTCCTCGCCGGCTTCGATTCTGCGGGGTGACCATTGAAGCCCTGACGATTCAGACAAGTCACCGCTGTTCAGTGATCGATTCGCCTTCGGCTCACCCGCGGGTTCTAATCCCGCCTTCATGCCTACTGTAGTTGATCGCCGGCGTTCCTGCGGTGACTTCATCACACGGAAACGGCCTCTTGAAAAATAGCACATAAACCATGCGCACATTCACATTTAGGGATAATGGATCCCAGATATACTTCTCCAGTGGCCTGATCGGTCGTGATGCGCGCAAGTCGAACGTTGACGTCGCCGACTGAAATAGAACCGTGTTGACCGAACGCGTTGCCGTCCCAACCCGCCACCTCAAGACCGTTTGAACGGCTGCTTCCCGGACTGCTTCTTCGTTGTCGCAGGATCGCCGCCTCGATCTCACCGCCTTCACCCCCTCCCCACCCTCTCGCTGGATTGCCTTCGAAAATCATGTCAGACGCAAAGAAAGTCAAAATGGCCATGGTCGGTCTCGGATTTGGTGCCGAGTTTATTCCGATTTACAAAGCCCACCCCGGCGCCGAAGTGGTTGCCGCTTGCCGTCGCAACGAAGCCGAGATGAACAAGGTTGCCGACCAATTTGAAATCCCCAAGCGTTACACCGATTTCGAAGATGTGCTCAGCGATCCAGACATTGATTGCGTTCATATCAACAGCCCGATCGGCGATCATGCCTGGATGTCGTTGAAAGCCCTTGACGCCGGCAAGCACGTGATGTGCACCGTCCCAATGGCCACCACGATCGACGAATGTCGCCAGATTGTTGAAAAGGTTGAAGAGACAGGACTGAAATACATGATGGCCGAAACGGTCGTCTACAGCCGCGAGTTCTTGTTCATCAAGCAGATGTTCCAGTCGGGCGAACTCGGTGACATTCAACACCTGGCCGCGTCGCACCCGCAAGACATGGACGGCTGGCCGGATTACTGGAAAGACATGATTCCGATGCACTACGCGACGCACGTCGTCAGCCCTTGCCTGGGATTGGTCGATGGCTTGGCCGAGTACGTCAGCTGTTTCGGATCGGGTCAAGTTCGCGACGAAATCGCCGAGCGCAGCGGCAACAAGTTCGCCGTCGAATCGTGCCACATCAAGATCGCCGAGACAGACCTTACGGCGCATGTTTGGCGAGCTCTTTACGATGTTGCCCGTCAGTACCGCGAGAGTTTCGACGTCTACGGGACAAAGAAGAGTTTCGAGTGGACATTGATCGAAAACGAACCGCACGTGATGCACGTCGCCAAACGTCCGGAAGCTGAAATCGCCGAAAAGATCGAAATCCCCGACTTCGCGCACTTGTTGCCCGAAGAAATTCGACGCTTCACCCAGCCGCAAGAAATCCACGACGCCGATCATCTTTCGTTCATCCAAGGTGGCGGACACGGCGGTTCGCACCCGCACTTGGTTCATGAGTTTATCAGCGCGATCCAAGAGAACCGCGAGCCTCGACCGGGCGCCGTGACAAGTGCGAACTGGACCTGCGTCGGCATCTGCGCCCACGAATCAGCCATGAAAGGCGGAGCGATCGTCCCATTGCCGGAGTTCACCCGGCAACCGGCACAAACCGTTTGATCAACGAAAACCGCCGACAACGCGAGGCCCATCGTTGCCTCGCCAGATTCGCCGGCGGTCCACAAAGTAAGATGACGTTACCAGCCCACCTCTTTATTCTCACCGGCACTTTTGCGACATGAAACCTATTCTGCTCACAAGAGTTCTCCTGCTCGCGGCATTTGCCTGCCTGCCCGTCACCGGTCATGCGGAGAACCTCAAAGCCCTTTTTCTGGGCGATCAAGGCCATCATCAACCGGCCCGTCGCTTTTATGAACTTGCCCCCGCGATGGAAGCCCGCGGGGTTCAACTGCAGTACACCGAAGACGTCTCGCAGTTGACCGAAGAAAACCTCAAGCAATATGACGCGTTGGTGCTATACGCCAACATCGACAACCTGGATCGTCAGTACGCCGACGGCTTGATGGCATACGTCGAAAACGGCGGCGGATTCGTACCGTTGCACTGCGCCTCGTTTTGTTTTCGAAACCAGCCGGACATCGTGGCACTGATGGGCGGCCAATTTCGATCGCACGAAACCGGTGTCTTTCGAACCATCCAAGCTGATCTGACGCATCCAATCCTCGAAGGCTACGGAGGCTTTGAAAGCTGGGACGAAACCTACGTCCATCACCTGCACAACGAAACCAATCGGACAGTCCTGGAATACCGCGCGACCGATACCGGCCGCGAACCCTGGACCTGGGTTCGTACCGAAGGTGATGGCCGCGTCTTCTACACCGCATGGGGTCACGACGGACGCACTTGGACCGACCCGGGTTTTCAAAATCTTGTCGAACGCGGAATTCGCTGGGCCTCCGGCGATGACCCAGCCAAAGCGGGCGCTTACATGGCCGACCGAGCCTTCGAAGCTCCCGAGATGACCGAGCTCGCCGGTTCGGATGACGATTTCGAGTTCGTCGATGTCGGCAACAAAATCCCGAACTACACGCCGTCGAAGCAGTGGGGCACCCAAGGCAAACCGCTCAGCAAAATGCAGTTGCCTTTGTCACCCGAGAAATCTCAGAACCACTTCGTCGTCCCCGAAGGCTTTCACGTCGAACTATTCGTCAGCGAGCCACAACTGGGCGGCAAGCCGATCTTTGTCACCTGGGACGAAGACGGTCGCCTGTGGGTTTGCGAAACCTATGACTATCCCAACGAACTCGCCCCCGGCAATAAAGGCCGCGACAAGATCCGTATCTGCGAAGATACCGACGGCGATTACAAGGCGGACAAGTTCACCGTTTTTGCCGAAGGCCTGAGCATCCCAACCGCATTGGCGTTCACCGCCGATGGCGTGCTTGTTCAAAATGGAAACGAAACTCTGCTGTTGACCGACACCGATGGTGACGACGTGTCTGACCAACGCGAGGTCGTGATCACGGGCTGGGAACTAGGCGACACCCACGGCGGCGTTAGTAACTTTCAGTACGGTTTGGACAACTGGATCTGGGCGATGCAAGGTTACAATAACTCGCGCCCCGTCGCCCGCGGTGAGGAGCAAGGCCGATTCCGAATGGGCTTTTTCCGCATGCGTCCCGATGCCACGGAAGTCGAATTCATTCGTTCGACCAATAACAACACGTGGGGACTGGGGATCAGCGAGGAAGGCCTGATTTTTGGCTCGACCGCCAACGGAAACCCTAGCATCTACATGCCGATCCCGAACCGCTACTACGAAAGCGTTCGCGGTTGGGCTCCCTCGCTGACGCTTTCCTCGATCGCCGACACGAATGACTTCGAACCGATCACCGACAAGGTTCGTCAAGTCGACCACCACGGTGGATACACCGCCGGTGCCGGCCACGCCCTTTACACCGCGCGGGAGTACCCGCAGGAGTACTGGAATCGCATCGGATTCGTCGCCGGTCCGACGGGCCACCTGGTCGGTTCGTTTGTTCTCAAGCCCGACGGATCGGACTTCCATTCGACCAGCCCCTTCAACCTGATCGCCAGCGACGACGAATGGTCCGCACCGATCATGGCCGAAGTCGGTCCCGACGGGAATGTTTGGGTCGTCGATTGGTACAACTACATCGTCCAGCACAACCCAACGCCACAGGGATTTGAAACCGGAAAGGGCAACGCCTACGAAACCGACCTGCGTGATAAAAAACACGGCCGTGTCTATCGCGTCGTTCCCAACGAAAAACCGGCCAAACCAGCCGTCGCATTGAGCGATGCCAGTGCCGCCGACTTGGTCGACGCGCTGAAGAACCCGACCATGTTGGTGCGAAAGCACGCCCAACGTTTGCTGGTCGAACAAGGCAAGCAGGATGCCGAAATCGTCGAAGCGTTGATCGCCTTGGCGAAAGATCAAAGCACCGACGAAATCGGACTGAATGTATCGGCAATCCATGCGTTGTGGACACTGCACGGCCTTGGTGTTCTCGATGGTTCAAACCAGCAAGCGACCGAAGCTGCGATTGCGGCACTGGGGCACCCTTCGCCGGGTGTTCGCCAAAACGCGATCGCCGTGCTGCCCAAGGCGGCCGACACATACAGTGCCATTGTCCGGTCTGGCATCCTCGAAGATTCGCACCCGATCGTTCGCTTGTCTGCACTGCTGGCAACAGCGGATTGGGAGAGCAACGATGCGGCCGGCGCCGCAGTTCTTGGGGCGTTGTCCGATCCACGGAACCTGATCGATCGCTGGATTCCTGACGCGATGACCAGTGCCGCGGCCGCCCAAGCGGACAGTTTCTTGTCGGGACTCGCTTCGCTGAATCTCAGTGCCGACGGAAGCTACCGTGCGAAGCAACTGGAGATCATCTCGATCGTCGCAGACCACTTCGTCCGCGGTGACGATGCCGGTCAAGCCCCCGCCGTTCTGGCAAGCCTGACCGATGCCTCACCAGAAGTCTTGCAAGCGGTCATCACGGGTATGAATCGCGGCTGGCGAAATGACAATCAAGTCAACTTGACCGCCGACGTCGAAGCGAAACTTGAAAACGTTTTCAAGCAAGCCGACAACTCCAGCCGTGGCCAACTCGTTCGCCTGGTCGAACGCTGGGGAAGCGAGCGTCTGGCTAAATTCGGTGACGAAATCGCCGATCAATTCCTCGACAAAGTTGAAGACGAATCGCTGTCGACCGAACAGCGCGTCGCGGCTGCAAAGGAGTTGGTTGACTTTCGTCCGGAAAGCGACGACGTCGTCGAAGACTTGTTCGAGCTGATCAACCCGCAGACGGCACCCGATGTCGCCACCGGACTTTTGAATGCCGTCTCGCAAAGTCGATCCGAAGCAGCTTCGGAAATTATCGTCGAAGAACTCGCCGCGATGACACCTTCGTTAAAGACCGTCGCGATCCGTGGCCTGCTTTCGCGGCCAAGCTCGACGATGGCACTCCTCGATGCCGTCGAAGCGGGTGACTTGCCGCTGGCCGACTTGGCGCTTGATCAACAACAAGCCCTCGCCTCGCACCCCGATCGCCGTATCCGACAACGGGCCGGCAAAGTCCTCTCGCAAGGTGGTGCACTTCCGAGTGCCGACCGGAAAAAAGTGCTCGACGAATACGCCGCCGCGGCCGAACACAAGGGTGATGCCGCAATCGGGAAGCAACTGTTCGTCAAGAACTGTGCCCAATGTCACGTCCATAGTGGCGAGGGCAATGCGGTCGGTCCCGACTTGACCGGAATGGCAGTTCACCCCAAGGAAGAATTGCTCGTTCACATCTTGGATCCCAGCCGAAGCGTCGAAGGTAACTTTCGTGCCTACAGCGTTCTGACGGTCGATGGTGTGATCATCAGCGGGATGCTGGCTTCGGAATCAAAGACTGCGATCGGGCTGTTCGACACCCAAGGTAAACCTCAAACGGTGCTGCGTAGCGACATCGAAAAACTGGTCGCCTCGCGAAACTCGATTATGCCCGAAGGCTTCGAGAAAACACTGTCGGTCGAACAGATGACAGACTTGTTGGAGTTCCTGACCCAGCGTGGCAAGTTCACCCCGCTAGACCTGCACAAGGTCGCAACGGTGGCAAGTGACAAGTCCATGTTTGTGAACCCCAACAGTCCCGCCGAACGATTGACGTTCCGTGATTGGTCCCCAAAAACCTTCGAAGGCGTGCCCTTCAAATTGATCGATCCGGAGAACCAACAGGTTCCCAATATCGTGGTGCTTTATGGATCGAACGGTCCGATCGCCAACAAGTATCCGAAGAGCGTTTCGTTACCCGTCAGCGGACCGGTCCGGAACATTCACATGTTGAGCGGCGTCGCCGGCTGGGGTTTCCCGTACGGGCCGCGTGATCAACCGGCCCTGATCGTTCGCCTACATTACGCCGACGGCGAAACAGAAGACCACACGCTTAATAACGGTGAACACTTCGCCGACTACATCCGTCGGGTCGATGTACCGAAATCGAAGTACGCCTTCGATACCGGCGGCGGACAAATCCGTTACTTAACCGTATCGCCGAAGCGTTCCGAACCACTCGCAGAAATCGAACTGCGTGACGGCACCCCGGAAATCGCCCCGGTCGTGATGGCAATCACGGTCGAACAATAACTGAAGTTCGATCACATTAATCTTTCCAAAACGCCTGGTCGCTGCGAAGTGGCCGGGCGTTTTTTTATGCGCCGGTCGGAACGGTTTGGTATTTTTTTGGGGTCTTGTTCATCGCCAACCCCTGAAATCGAGTGCTTCGACCATCTTAAATCTTCGGGTTCGGCTCATCAGCCGACGGGCGTTCGCCCCGGTTATTGCTCCGAAACCGTGGCTAACGCCATGCGGCTAATCCTAATTTCATAGGTTTATGAATCACTAGGCTTAACCAAATGACGATCGCGATGGTTCTCGTGCGATCCACCGCGTCTCGAGCCGTCGGCTCACGACGTTCGGGGTATCATCGAGATATCCCAAGCCCCCTCCCCAACGATCGAGTGCATCATGGTCCAACGATTCTTGCGAACTCGTTGCTCTTCAATACAGTTCGTGACTGTTTTCGTGGCAGCCCACTTCTGCTGTTTCGTTGCGTCGTCTTTCAACGTCTTTGCCGAGCCGCCGTCCACGCTGTACCGAATCGACGCAAAGTCTCCCGAAGGTCTTCGCCAACTCTTTCAACGTGGCGGCGGTCCGTTACCGATCGTCAGCGCCCATCGTGGCGGCGGCGAAATGCCTGGTTATCCGGAAAACTGCCTCGAAACGTTCGAGCACACGCTGCGTCACGCCTACGCGATGCTGGAGATCGACCTCCAGGAAACCGCCGATGGGGCTTTAGTACTGCACCATGACGCAACACTCGATCGAACCACCACTGGAAACGGCCCCGTATCCGACCAAACACTCGCCGAACTGAAACAGCTATTCCTCAAAGACGTCGACGGCAACGTCACGTCCTATCGCATGCCAACGCTGGAAGAAACCTTGCAGTGGGCACGGGGCAAAACGATCTTGATCTTCGACAAAAAGAAAGTCTCTGTCGAACGGTGTGTGCAAGAAATCCAGCGGCACCAAGCACAAAGCTATGCGATGGTGATGGCTTACAGCATCGACGAAATCAAGCAGTGTCACCGACTTGATTCAGACATCATGATGGAAGTCATGATCGGAAACGACAAACGATTCGATCAGTTTCAACAAAGCGGGGTGCCGTTTGATCGAGTGGTCGCATTTGTCGGACACCAACCTCCGACCGACCAAGCCTTGATTGAGCGTTTGCACGGCGAACGTGTGTGCTGCATCGCGGGAACATCACGCAACTTGGACAAGCCCCTCAAAGACCTATCCAATCAAGACGATCCTTCCGCCAAAAAGAAAACCGAACTGCAATCGAAGTATCAGGAACGCCTCGATTTCGGCGTTGATTTGATCGAAACCGACTTGCCCGTCGAAGTCTCCACCCTGCTCGGCTTGACCGATCAAGTTCCCGACGCCAAACGCCGTTTTTTCATTCCACGATCAGAGCATGCCCCAGAGTCAAACCACAACTCGCATCATCAACTCGAACGGATCCAAGTTTCAGACGATGGCACCCACTTCGTCGGTAAAGATTCCGGAGCCAAATTTCGACCTTGGGGCTACAACTTCGTTGGCGAATTCGGGCAGATCGTCGAGGAATACTGGGACGAGAATTGGGCGTCACTGGAAGAAGACTTTCGTGAGATGAAGCGACTCGGTGCCAATGTTGTCCGCCTGCACTTGCAAGTCGGCACCTACATGCAATCTCCCAACGAAGTTGACCACCACCAACTCCGGCGTCTCGCATCGGTTTTGGACTTGGCCGACCGAACCGGTCTTTACCTGGATTTGACTGGGTTAGGCTGCTATCACCTCGATCAAGTGCCGGATTGGTTTGCCGAGTCAAACGAACGACAGCGGTGGGAGACGCAGGCCAACTTCTGGGAGGCGATCGCCAAAACTTGTTCGGGGCATCCGGCAGTGTTCTGTTATGACCTGATCAACGAGCCTGTCTTGGGCCCGCCCAAAGACGGCGAACATCCGTGGCTGTTGGGTGAGTTGGGCGGCCAATACTTTGTCCAGCGGATCAGCCATCGAGGAGACGCCTCGTCACGCCAAGATATCGCGGCCGAGTGGGTCAACCGAATGGTCACTGCGATTAAGAAGCACGACTCCGAATCCATGATCACGATCGGTGTGATCCCCTGGGCTCATGTTTGGCCCAACGCCAAGCCGCTGTTTTATTCCGCCCCGATCGCCGATCAATTTGATTTCGTCAGCGTTCATTTCTATCCGCAAACCGGGGAAGTCGACAAAGCGATCGAGGCATTGGCGGTCTACGACATCGGGAAACCACTTGTAATCGAAGAAACGTTTCCGCTGAAGTGTTCACTGGATGAATTCGATACGTTCATCAAACGAAGCGAAAAAATCACCGAAGGTTGGATTGCGCATTATTTCGGTCGCACGATCGAGCAGCATCGCGCCGGCGCCGAACCCGTCGGGCCAATCGCGGCACAGTTCCTCGAGTACTGGTCATCAGCAATCGATACCAACGAGTAAGCCGACAACGCGATCCGCAGGCCCCAGCTTTCCAGTCACCAGCCCAACGCAAGCGAGATCGGCTCACAAACACCGCATCGCAACACCTTCACTCTCCCTGCAGGGAGAGTCGGGCCTCCGGCCCGGTGAGGGTCTCGCCAACCGTCGACGCTTCACCACTCACGTCGTCCATCAAACCCATCCAACGCCGGCATCTAAAATCGCCCCTGCCGCTGTGTTAAGTATTCAGTCAACGCGGTGTCGAAAGGCATGCTGGTGTCCAGTGGGACATAATCGATCTGCAGCTTATTACACCCTTCGCGGTAAGCATCCCTGAACTCTTGCAGGGCAGCCAAGTAGTCGGCGCGAAATCCGGTGGCGTCCACGCTGACCGTCTGCCCAGATTCCGAATCGGTAAACTGAACCGGACCGTCGTACGGAAACTCGACCTCGGCGGCGTCCAAGACGTGAAAAACGATCACATCGTGCCCCGCGTGTCGCAATCTTGCGAGTGCAGAAATCGTTTGGTCGATTTGCACCTTCCAATCCACCGAATCGTCGTCGGCCGGCCAAAGATCGCTGAACAGCATCACCAATGAGTGTTGCTTCAACATCGCGGCGACCTGCGAAAGCGATGCCGGAACGTCGGTCGTCCCCTGAGGCTGTAAATTCGAAAGCTGTGCGATGACGTCGCCAAGGTGACCGCGTCTTGATCGTGCGGGGAGCGACGCGTGTAGCTTTTCGTCAAACGTGATCAGTCCGACCGGGTCTTGTTGCATCAGCATCAGGTACGTCAGGGCTGCCGCCAAACAGGTCACATACTCGAACTTTGTCATCGATTGACTTTCGGTGAACCCCATCGACGAGGACAGATCGATGACCAGGTATCCAACCAGGTTGGTTTCCGACTCGAACCGTTTGATAAAGTACTTGTCGGTCTTGGCATAGACCAACCAATCGATCAGTTTTGGATCATCGCCACGGTTGTAACGTCGGTGCTCGCTAAACTGAACCGAAAACCCTTGAAAGGGACTGCTGTGCAACCCTTGCAAAAATCCTCGGACCACCATCCGGGCACGCAAATCCAAACGTTTGATTTGCTGCAACGCTTCCGGCGATAGTGGCGAACTCATTGGGGCAAACTCATTTCGTCAGCTTTTCCGGTTGCGGTGGCTGAATGTCATCGATCAATCGGCGAACCACCGAATCGCTATCCATCCCCTCGGCCGTCGCTTGGAAGTTAGTGCCAAGCCGATGCCGTAGCACGGGCAGCGCGATCCGCCGCACGTCACCGATATCAACGCTAAATCGTCCATCCATCGCCGCGATCGCTTTTGCACCGGCGATCAAGTTTTGGCCGGCGCGAGGTCCGGCACCAAAGTCGACCAATTCGCGAACATACTTGGGCGCCGAAGTGTCCGAAGGACGTGTCGCCCGCACCAGCGATGTCACATACTTGATTACAAACGGATTGACGGCCACGCTCGTGACCAATTGCTGCACATTGAGAATCGCCCGTGCCGAAAGCACCTTGTTCACCGACGGTGTTTCACCACGCGTGGTTGCTGTCAGGATTTGTTCTTCTTCGGCAGCCGAAGGATAGTCCAGCTTGATGTTGAACATGAACCGGTCAAGCTGCGCCTCGGGCAACGGGTAGGTGCCTTCTTGTTCGATCGGGTTTTGTGTCGCGATGGTAAAGAACGGCTTGGGCAACTGGTACGTTTCCCGTCCGACGGTGACCTGTTTCTCCTGCATCGCTTCAAGCAGCGCGGCCTGTGTCTTCGGAGGGGTCCGGTTGATTTCGTCGGCCAACAAAATGTTGGTGAAGATCGGGCCTTCGACAAAACGAAATTGCCGTTTTCCGCTTTCGTCTTCTTCAAGCACCTGGGTGCCGGTGATGTCCGACGGCATCAAGTCGGGTGTGAACTGAATCCGCTTGAACGAAACATCCAGGATGCTCGCCAACGTGCTCACAATCAACGTCTTTGCCAAACCGGGGACGCCTTCGAGCAAGCAATGCCCTTTGGTGTAAATCGACGCCAGCAGTTGCTCGATCGTTTCATGCTGGCCGACGATGACCTTGGCCAACTCGGAACGAATCGTCGTCTGGTGATCGGCAAATTCACGCAAGACGTCACCAAGGTTTCGACCCGAACCCCCAGACGAAGGTTTTCCTGATTTCCCTGGCGGCGGAGGAGGTGGCGTTGACGCGTTCACGATTTGCGGCGAACCCTTGGAAAGTTAAAGTGATGATCGTTGACGCTTGGGCTTCAACTCAACGGTGCCGCGATTCGGCACAGGCAATTTAACGCCCGGCTTGGTGACACTCCACCGGACGTCAAGATAAGATTAGAACAGTCCATCGCTCGACCACTTCAGGACGAATCATTTTAGGATCAAGATGCTTCGAATTGCTAAGCTCGCCACCTTCGCAATCCTCATTGTCTGGTGCATCTTACCTAAACCTTCAAAGGCGGCGATTGATGCGGCGACCGTCAGCCGCTCGATCGACCGCGGGATCGCGTACTTACGAGGGACGCAGACCGACGGCGGTGGATGGGTCGAATACCCCGGCAATTCATGCGGCTTGAGCGCACTGTGCACGCTCGCTTTACTTAACGCCGGTGTCTCACGCGAAGACGCGGCGATCCGCAATGCGATGAAGTATTTGCGGGCTACCGAAGCCACGCAAACCTATTCGGTCGCGTTGCAAACCCTCGCATATTGCCAATACGGATCGGCCGCCGATATGCCACGGATCCGCGACAACGTTTCCAAGTTAAGCGGCGAACAAATGCCCAACGGTGCTTGGGGCTACGGCGGAAAACGTGTCTCGCGAGGCGACCCGTCCAATTCGCAATTTGCGTTGCTCGCCCTCGGCGCCGCACAAGACCATGGCGTCCAGGTCGACCCGGAGGTCTTTCGCCGGGCGATCGATTACTGGAAAGGATTACAGAATCCCGATGGCGGTTGGAGCTACAGCGGTGGCGGATCGACGGGCAGTATGACGTGCGCCGGCGTCGCGTCGTTGATCATCGCCCAAGGAAGACTGGGTGACAACAGTTCGTCGATCGAAGACGGACGCATTCAGTGCTGCGGTGGCGAAAGCGACGAAGCAGATCCAATCCAAGCCGGACTCGATTGGTTGGCCCGCCGGTTTATTGTCGAAGACAATCCGAACGGTCATGCGTCAACCTATTTCTATTACCTGTATGCGATCGAACGTACCGGACGCTTGTCGGGACGACGTTTCTTTGGCGGTCACGACTGGTATCGCGAAGGCGCCGAGAAATTGCTGTCGATCCAAGATGGCTTTCAAGGTTTTTGGTCCGGCGGTGACTGGGAACCAGCCTCGGTCGCGACCTCGTTTGCCTTGCTGTTTCTTTCTAAAGGAAAACGGCAAGTGGTCGTCGGCCAGTTGGAGCACCTCGCGGATGATCGCCCACAGTGGCAACCTCATCCCGATTCACTGCGGCAATTGATTCGCCACGTCGAACGATCGTGGGGGCGCGACCTGACCTGGCAGACGGTCCGACTGAAAGACGCCAACGTCGTCGACCTGCTACAAACACCGGTGCTGGTGATCAGCGGCAACGAGTCGCTGAACCTAACGGATTCACAGCGGGCGTTACTGAAAGACTATGTCGATCAAGGCGGTACGATCTTGTTCGATGCCAGCGGCGACTTTGGATGTGGTAATTCGGCCAACTTTCAAAACAGCGTCGCGAATCTGTGCGCAAGTTGGTATCCCGATGCGCCGCTGGAACGCCTGCCGACATCGCATCCGGTGTTCAGCGCCGAACGACAAGTCGACATCGGTGCCATGCCGACGAATTTTTGGATCTATGGAGTTCAAGCGTGCTGCCGAACCGCCGTCTTCTTTGTCCCCCAAAGTTTGACGTGTCGCTGGGAATTGTCCGACAAGCTATTCACCCGCGGTGATCCACAAAACTCGCTCCGCCGCCAGATCGATCACTCCGTCCGCATCGGGCAAAACGTGATCGCGTATGCGACCGGCCGAGAGCTAAAAGACAAACTTGACGCCCAAATCGTCCTACAGCCCGAACCGCTATCGGAAGCCGCGCGCGGCTCGACGCGGATCGCCAGCCTTGCGATTGGAGCCGGCGGCGCGGATGCCCGGCGCGCGTTGCCCAATGTCGCGACGATCATTCGCAACCAAGCGCAAGTCGATCTGTCGGTACCCGATTCCGAAGTCAGTTTCGAACCGTTGGACCTTGCCAACGTCGACTTGTTGTGGGTGCATGGCCGTCGTGAATTTACGTTGACGGCGGACCAGCAGAACGCGCTGCGGCAATTCATCGAGCGTGGTGGTGTTGTCCTGGGAACCGCAATCTGTGGTGACGACGCCTTCTCCCAATCGTTTCGGACCGAATTCAACCGCGTACTTGGCGATCGACCACTTCGATCGATGCCGGCCGATCATCCGATGCTGACACGGCAGTACCTGGGCTACGACATCCGTTCGGTCACGATCCGTCGGCCCGGTCAAACCGGCAACACGTCGCAATTGCGAAAGCAATCCGGACCGCCGCTGTTGGAGTTCGCGGAAGTCGACGGGTTTGTCTCGGTGGTGTTTTCACCACTCGATTTATCATGTGCCCTCGAAAGCCAGAACAGCGTCCAGTGCCCCGGCTACAAAACCGAAGACGCGGCCAAGATCGTCACCAACGTCGTCCAAATGACGCTCCATCAATAGCGTCGCTATTCGCTAAAGATCGCCAGCAACTCTTTCGCCCATTCGTCCCAATCTTCGGCGGCGGCTTCGAAGTCAACTTCCATCCATCGCACCGGGTTTTTCGGCATCACGCGTGGAGTGAACTCGCTGTCGCGGCTGATCGGCAGTTGGCTGCTATCGCCCATCGCCAAACGGTCTTCGATCGAAGCACTGACGATGTAATCGGCGAACATTTCCGAGGCGACGGGGTGGGGGGCGTCCTTTAAAATCGCCAGCGTGTTGGGAATCCGCAATGTCCCCGGTTCATCGGCTTGCTGATCCGGAAATACAATCTCGACCTTGCGTAAGCGATCTTTTTCGACAATCGCGTCATCGGTATCGGTCAGGCCCCAAGCGACCTGGCCCGATGCGACGGCCTCGGCCACTTGTTTGTTGCCCGACAGCACGACGGCGTTGTCGCGAATCTGACTTAGAAATTCGATGGTTTCATCGTGACCGTCTTTCTCGCGAAGAACGGCGAAGTGAGTTGCCGTCGTTCCGAACAGCGGTCTTGCCATCGCACAGTTCTGTCTCCACTTCGGATCAGCTAATTCTCGAACGCTGGTGGGGTACTGCGACTTGTCCGTCAATTTTTCAGCGTTCACCAACAGGACACGCGCCCTGGCAGCGAAACCGCACCAAGTTCCATCGCTGGAAATCATGTCGCTCGGCCAGCCGCTGGCAACCTTCCATGTCCGAGGTTTCAGCAACCCGAGTTTCTGGAGCCGAACGGTGTGCATGATCTCGTTGTTCCAGAACACATCGCACACCGGCGTTTGTTGTTCGGCGATGATTTGGTTGACCAGTCCGACCGTCTTCGTCGATTCGACATCGAACTTGCCGACGACGCCGATTTCGTTGTCCGTGCTCCGTTCAAAGGCCGCGATAATCGGCCGAGCAAAAACTTCGTCGAGCGCACAATACAGAACCACGTCTGATTCGGACCGTGACACGCACCCCGAGAGACAACCGGCAGAAGAAAGCAGGGCCGCGGTGCGAATGAATCGCCGTCGGTCAACCTGTGGCCTACAATGGTGGGATGAATGGTGCATGCGTCTATCGAAAACTTGGTATTGATTCGGTGATGATCCGGCTGATTGTAACGGTCGCCGTTTTCGGTTGCTTGATGCGTGACCGTGCCGCGGCAGACTTCAAAACGTTTCGCGGCCGGCACATCACACTGCAAAGCGACACGGGAACGACCGAATCGTTGACCGATCTGGTCGAATCGTTTGATGCGTCGGTCAGTCAATGGGAACGCATGCTCGACCTTCCCGATGGCAAGCTAGATTCCTGGCACGTCCGAGCGTTTGTGATGGAGCAGCCCGATCGGTTTCGAGCCTCCGGTGACTTGCCACAGTCGTTGGACTTTCAATACGGCTATGCGATGCCGGGTGTGATCTGGGTGCGACTGCAACCGAGTCAATACTATACCCGTCACCTGCTGCTGCACGAAGGCGTCCATGCGCTCGCGATCGATCAATTCGGCGGGACGGGACCGAGCTGGTTCTCCGAAGGTGTCGCAGAACTACTGAGCGTCCACCGCGGTCAAGGCGACGAAATTCAAATCGGGACGATTCCGGCGGACAAGAATGAAGTCCCCTACTGGGGTCGCTTCAAACTTTTGTCCCAAGCTCGCGATGAAGCCAAGATCCCCAACTTGTCGTCTTTGCTACGTCTACCGAATCGTTTGGACGGTGATGTGGAATCATACGGCTGGTGCTGGCTGGCCGGATCATTGCTGACACATTACCCCGAGTATCGTCCGATCTGGTTAAAGGCGGCGCGTGACGGTCTAGATGTCTCGGAAAGTTTCACCGAATCGTTTCGCAAATCCGTGGCGTCGCAGTGGCCGATCTTACAAGCACGCTGGCGGATCCTTACCGAAACGGCGGACTACGGTTTTGACTGGTCGCGTGAACGAGTAGACCTCTCCATCAAAGATCCTTTGTTTCGTGATTCCGAATTGCGTTTGAACGTTGCCGCCGACAAAGGCTGGCAATCGACCGGCGTCCGCTTCGCTCCGGGAACCAAGCTATCGATTCAAGCGAGCGGCCGATGCAGCGTGAACCAGATTCCCAAACCATGGATCAGCGAACCGGCAGGCGTGACGATTCATTATGCCAACGGACGCCCGCTGGGCCAGTTACTTGTGTGCGTGCTTCCCAACTTGACGGGCGATGAACCGTTTCTCGATCCACTAAAAATCGTTGCCGTTGATCCAGAAACTGATTTGAAAATCGATCAGCACTGTTGGCTGCTATTCCGGATCAACGACCAGCTCGGTGACTTAGGCAACAACAACGACGGCTACTCGGTCATTCTCCGCGCCGCTCGCTAGAGTTCTGTCGTCCCCAATGCTTCACCCCATTTGATTCGGTGACTTTGGAGAAAAGTTTTTCGGCATTACCGATCGGTTTTTGTCGAGGGTTTCACGTATTGCAGGGCTTGCCAAGGGCTCGGGGTGCACCAGATTGGTCGTGACTCGGTGACCGTGATCTGACACGATCGCCGGACTGTCTCGTCTCTGCTCTTCGGTGGTGCCCTCGTTAAGGTTGGTGACTGACCATGATTTTTCGACAGTGTCTCACGACTCGTATCTCACGGCGTCCTGATATCAACTCAACACGACCTCGTCGTCGAGTTAGGTTCCAGTCTCTTGAACGCCGTCAGATGTTAGCCGGTGACCTTTGCGATGTCGAAGTCGTCCCAACGTCTTCGCAAACCACCCCAGCACCGACACTCCAAAGTGTCTTGTTGGGTGCAACCGAATATGCAGCTTCCGATGCTGCCGGGGGAACGCTTGCTAGCGCAGCAAATTTGGGCGTGATCGAGGGATCTGTTCAGCGCCAGGGGAGTCTAAGCTGGCTCGACCGACTGGACATCGTTCACTTTGAAATCACCGAAGACTCGCAGGTCAGCTTCGCTGTCGATCAACTCGGTGGCAACGCCGATCTGTATCTGATCAATCGCCAGGGCAACATCCTTGCTTCATCGACCAATCGCGGTTTCGGCGAAGAACTGATCCGCGGAAAGCTACGCAGTGGCGAGTACTACCTTGCCGTTTCCGCTCGAACGTTTTCTCCGATTTCGTACCGACTCTCGCTCGATGTCGAATCACTTGTCCCGATCAACGAATCACCGTCGAGCGATTCCCCCGCAACCGAGACGCCTGCGGAAACGACACCATCGCTTCTGCCGGAAGTCGACGATTTCGGTTCCAGTCTGGATTGGAACTTAAATGCCATTGGTGCGCCCGAAGCCTGGGCCGCCGGCTACACCGGCCAGGGCGTCACCGTGGCGGTCATCGACACCGGGGTTGACCTTGATCACCCCGACTTGCAACGCAGCATTTACGTCAACGCCGGCGAGATTCCCGGCAATGGGATCGACGACGACCAGAACGGCTACGTCGACGATGTCTCCGGCTATGACTTTGTCGACGGCGATGCGGACGCAAACGATGGCAACGGACACGGAACACATGTTGCCGGAACGATCGCCGCCGCCAATAACTCTGTTGGCGCCACCGGCGTTGCCCCCGAGGCAAACGTCCTTCCGATTCGCGTGCTGGACGATTCGGGACGCGGGTCAGACTCCGGCGTCGCCGCGGGCATCCGCTATGCCGCCGACATCGGCGCGCAAATCATCAATCTTAGTCTCGGCGGTGGGACCAGTTCCCGCATTGCCGCGGCGATTGAATACGCAACCTCGCTCGGTAGCTTGGTTGTTGCGGCGGCAGGTAACGAGTCATCTGCCGTCCCGAGCTACCCTGCCCAATACAGTCGCGAATCGACAAGCGTTCTCTCCGTCGGGGCATTTGATTCCTCCGGTCAGATCGCTTCGTTTAGCAACGGAGTTGACTCCAGCGGCGCCGTCCAAATTGATGCTCCCGGTGTCGGTATCTACAGCACCTACCTTGACGGCCGCTACGCAACGCTGAGTGGTACGAGCATGGCGACGCCCCATGTTGCCGGCGTCGCGGCGCTAATTCTATCTGCCGATCCTGATTTGACATCGAGTGAATTGCGTGAGCTACTGGCCAGCAGAACGATCGGCCAAGTGAACGGCAGTGATTCACTCGGCAAGCTCAGCACGCTCAGCGCAGTTGCGATGGCTGCGGCCGGAACGAGCGTCAACGCGTCGACCGATTCGCAGGTCCGTGCGTCGACGAGTTCGACCACGGTGCGCGCGACTTGGATGCCGCGATCAAGCAGCGACGCGAGGCTCGCTTCGTCAAACCGTTTGTTATCGCCAAGTGTCAATCGCGATGCGACAGGCGGGCGTCACTTCGGCGGCGAACCCGGCCAGCCGCTTTCGAGTTCGACGACGGTTTCGACAGAATTCACGCCGACCATGTTGCCAACGACACTGGTCGCAGAATCGAGCGTCGACGCGATCGATTGCCTGATGATGGACGAGAGCGGTCTCGGCGAAAGCGGTCAGCCTGATCGCGATGCACTCGACGCGTTCTTTGCGGGTTCCGACCGGCTCAGCATTTCTTAAGCGCTTCCAGCGGGACGTAATACTTCACGTACCGGTGCCCATCGCTAAACCGCTGGCCTTTGGGGTTGGGCACCAGTACGGTTGCCCGCCGCGTGATTCGATTGACGCGTCCGCGAAGGTTGTGCCCATCGTGGGCGAACGCGACGTTGTCTCCAACGCGAATGTTGAACTTGACCGCCGCCCGTTCTCGCTGCGTAATCAAGTTGTGTTGGTAATCGGTGTGCCCGAAGTAGCGACCGGCGATCGACTGGAAACGGGCTTCATTACAGTTGCCGTCATTCCAAATCAACATCTCGGTCAAATGTACGAATTCGTGCTCGGCGACCCGCTGCATCGCTTCCAAGCGATTGCGGCACAAGCACCCGGCGACTTCGATCGGCCGTGAAACATCTTCAAACGTTTGAAACAACAAGGTGCTCGAAAGCACCAGTTCAAACTTTCGTGGTCCGTCGACGCTACCGCTCGGATACTGCGTGACAAGTTTTCCGCCCACGCTGGTCATTCGCGACGAAAGTTGAAACGACAACCCTTCCGCTTCGGCAGCCTTGAGGACTTTGCCACCAAAAAACAAGTCATCGTACAAGCGGATCATCCGCGAGAGATCCCCGACGGAGACCTTGGTGAAGTTTGGTCCGTCCAACGAACGGCTGGTCATCAAGACCTGATCGTAAATCTGCCGCCGCATCCGATCACGCTCCGCGGTCGCGAACTTTCGCAAAGCCACTTCGCCGGCCAAGCTGCCCAAGTATTGCGGGTCGCGAGGACGTGTCGGATTGTCCACGGTCGCCGGGGGACGGCTGGCCGCAGCCTTTCTTGGGGCCGTGGTGACGTCGGTCCGAGCGGCTTGCGAGCCAGTGACCTTAGATGTTGGGCGCGGAGTTTCTCCGGCGCGACGTTTTCGAGCCATCTCAGTCCTTCTGCAGCACCGACGGGGTGAAGTCGTCTTCGGGCGAGAGGGCTTCGGCAAAGCGAGCGAGCAAATTCGCGACGTGGTCGATGTCGGTCAACGAGATCGCTTCGACGGCCGAATGCATGTAGCGGTTCGGGATCGCGACCAATCCCGTCGCCACGCCGGCACCATGAAGTTGCAACACGTTGGCGTCATTCGGAGTCGCCCGCCCGATCGCTGCCATCTGATAGGGGATGTCATGTTGTTCGGCTAAGTCAACCAAGCGTCGTGCGACCGCCGGATTGATGTTGGGTCCGCGAAAGATGACCGGGCCGCCGCCGAGCCGGATATTGCCCTGCTTGTTCTTATCGATCGTCGGACAATCCGAAGCGTGCGTCACATCGACGGCGATCGCGACATCGGGATTGATGCCGCCGGCCGCCGTCTTGGCACCGCGCAGTCCGATCTCTTCCTGGACCGTCGAAACGCTGTGCAGATGACAGCCCAAATCACCACCGGCGAACTCATTTGCGCGGCGCAACGCTTCGATCACCGTCCACATGCCGGTCTTGTTATCCATCCCGGGGCCACAGACGATCGAATTCATCAGCGGCCGCATCTGCAACTGCAGCGTCACGGGATCGCCAATTCGGACCGCGTCACGAGCCTGGGCTTCGCCGTCGGCACCGATGTCCAGCCACATCTCATCCAACCCGACGACCTTTTTACGTTCCTGGTCATTTAGCAAATGAATCGGCTTGCGACTAATCAGTGCCGCCACCGGACCGTCGTCGGTCCAAATCGTCATCGCTTGGCCGATCAGTTGCTGTGGATCCCAACCGCCGATCGTTTGGGCATACACAAACCCATTTTCATCGATGTGTGAAACCAACATCCCGATTTGGTCGCAGTGACCGGCATACATCAACCGCGGCCCTTCGGCGTTTCCGGCCTTGGCGATCAGATTGCCGTGGACATCGATCGAGACCTGATCGGCGTGTGGCGAGATGTATTCGTTGACCAACTGTTGAAGACGCTCTTCATAGCCGGATGGACTGGGGGTCTGGATAGCCTTCTCGAAAAACTGGCGTGCTTCGTGGTTCATTCCGCGGCAATTCAAACAGTGGAAACGGACAAGACGGTCGCCGGGACCGGATCGGTGGTTGGTGCAGAATACCGAACCACCGGTTCCCGAACCACTGCGGATCACTGCGGGGGTTCGTTCTACAGGCCGTGCTGACAAGTTTGTCAGCCGGACGCGAAAGGATCAGCCGAATGGCGTTAGCCACAGTTCTGGCAGAGCGTCAGAGGAAGGCCAGAGGCAGGGGGTGCCGGCTCGCAAACGAGAACGCGTCGGAATCGGACGACGACGGATTCCCCGTAGCGGCTTGCGAGTTCGATTCAAGTCGGAAAGATCCCTCAAGAACCGACAGAGGTGCTTGAAAACGTCGCCGTTGACGCCTCTGTCTAGGCCGATCGACCGACAAAACCGACTTTATGAAAAGTTTTTTTTTCTGTGGTTTCCTGGTTTTCGTCGTGTGATGTGATTTCGCAACCGCGTCAAAACTGTCGGAAACACGGGAGTTTAGCGATGTCCGGTTGATTCGTTCCGTCCGGGTTGGTCCGGTCAAGGACTGTCACAGTGGTCGTCATGCTTGTTCCCTTCCAAACGCCCTAAAGAATTGGGGTGGTTTTGCTCGACACTAAGTCTCGGATCAAGAAATTTTGACTGGGTTCTCTCACTCTTCATCACTTTCGGGTGCGGGGAGTAACGAGGACCGGTGGCAGTCGAATCGCGATCCAAACCCAGGGGGGATTCTGGGCCAGCAATCGAACTGACGCGGGCAATCGCTCGTGATATTTCGAGGGCGCGTGGCGACTATAGCCGAACGTTCCTGCCGAAGGAGCGATGTGACGACTCACCCATTGTCACACTCGTTCACTTCAACCGCCGGAACGTTGGGCGTTGGTCGCCTGACGCCACGTTTCTTCCCTACCCACCGGTCGAATCGTCGTTCGACCGTGACCGTTTGAAACCTAGCAAGTGATCCCGTTCGGCAAGCGTCACAGGATGTGAGCCGGGTGGCCAGACCCAGCTTTCGGTTGAAAACTTGAACCACATGTCAACGAAGTCAAATGAGTCTCGTCGCGTTCAGGACCGCGTCGAGAAACGGAACCTTCGCGGGCGGTTCGGGCAACCGATTGAACGAGGCCATGAGAACATTGGGTACCGACGCACCATTGTTCGAGGGAATAATCAACGAGGCGTTATGGAGAGCCTGATATGAAGGTCTTTACGACTGGACAGGTCGCCAAGATTTGCAAAGTCGCACCCCGAACCGTTTCCAAATGGTTCGATTCGGGGCGCTTGAAAGGCTACCGAATCCCAGGATCACAAGATCGACGTATTCCTCGCGAATACCTGATCAAGTTCCTCAAGGAACACGGTATGCCTTTGGGTGATCTGGAAGACGAAGCGATGGCCAAGTGCCTGATCGTCGCCCAGGATCAAGTTCTAATTGAAAACCTCAAGCGAGAATTGCCGCCAGAGAAAGCGTTCAAGGTTGCTGTCGCAGCCAGCGGTTTCGAAGCCGGCATTCAAGCCGAAAGTTTCACCCCCGATTGCATCATCGTGGACTTTTCGATCGGCAAAATCGAAGCCGTCCAAATCTGCCAAAACCTACGGAAGAACGCAGATTTCACCGATGTAATCTTGATTGCCCTGTTGCCCGACGACGGACAACCGATGAGCTTCGACCGAAGCAGCATCAACGAAACGTTCAAGAAACCGTTCGACGCCCACCTGTTGGCCGAACGACTACGAACACTTGTCGGCGCAAAGAAAGACTTGGTCTAAGAATTGAGATCGCGCCTAAACGCCTCTTGATTCGCCTGCCACCGACCGTAAAAAAAACGTCACGCATTTCCCGCAAATGTGTGACGTTTTTTTATTGCGCCGTCGGTCGGATCTGAGCGATCACGATCGCCCCCAAACCCCAACGCGATCGTGGCATCAAACCACTTTGACCCACAAGGCAACGCACGGATGGTCGACGTGTCTGCCAAACCCGTCACCGCCCGCAAAGCAACCGCACAGGCCTGCGTCAAACTGTCCGCCCACGCCGCCGATGTCGTTCGCAGCGGCAACGGAAAGAAAGGCGATGTCTTGACCGTCGCACGCTTGGCCGCGATCAACGCCACCAAGTACACCTCGCATTTGATCCCGCTTTGCCACACGATCCCGATCGAATCGGTTGACGTCGATTTCAGTTGGCAAGAAACTGCGTCGACGAACCAGACGCTGCGTTGTCGGGTGACGTGTACCACCACCGGGAAAACCGGAATCGAAATGGAAGCCCTGACCGGTGCGAGTGTCGCGGCGCTCACCGTTTACGACATGCTGAAAAGCGTCGAGCGCGAGATCGAAATCGGGCAGGTTCATCTGGTCGAAAAATCCGGTGGAGCCAGCGGAGCGTTTTCCCGGTAACCTTACGTCCGCAATGCCAGCGGTTTGAAATTCATCATGCGAGTGCTCGTCTTGACCAAATGTTCGGGTTCGGCTCATCAGACGATGGGCGTTCGCCCCAGTTATTGCACCGAAACAGTTTATTGCACCGAAACCGTGGCTAACGCCATGCGGCTAATCCTAATTTCAAAGGTCGGCGAAGCATTAGCTGCGAATTTTTGAATTCGTTGTTTAGTTGGGCGTCCGATAATACGCCAGCGTCCTTATCGACCCGCAATGGCACCTAGTCCGACACACTGAGCGACTCGCCACAACGTGAACGCTGCCCGTTGTGCGTTCCCCCGGATTGCGGTTGCTACCGCATAGAAGGTATGACGTTGCAGAACAATCCTTGCATTTACGCCGAGAGCTATGGACGCTTCCAACACGTTTGACAAACGGTCGCCCTCCCCCAGGGTCGAAAGAGGGGGTAGCGAACGGGAAACCTCGTCAGCTAGCAGGTCCCAAGGCGTCGGGCCATCGCACAACGGGCGGACATCCAATCAACCTGTCGCGAGTCTGCTGGGGCGTTTGTACGGCCCCATCGTCGAACCGCTCGAATCGGTGGAACGTTTGCTGCGCAAAGAACTGCAAAGCCCGTACGAAGACGTCGCCGCTTTGCTCCGTCATGGTGTGAATCTTGGCGGCAAACGACTCCGCCCCGCGATTCACTTGTTAATCGCCGACGCCCTCGGTGGCGCCGCCCACAATAACGTCGTCATCGCCACCGTTCTTGAGATGGTGCACACCGCAACGCTGGTCCACGACGACGTGCTCGACGATGCGTCGACCCGGCGGCACGTCGAAACGGTCAATGCGAAATGGAACAACCACACCAGCATCTTGCTGGGCGACTATTTGTTTGCCCAAAGTTTCCGCCTGTCGGCGACGCTGGACAACACTCGTACCTGCCAGTGGGTCGGCGAAGCGGCGCGGCTGGTGTGCGAAGGTGAGTTGCGTCAGGTCTTACACCGCGACTGGCTAGAACTCGACGAGCCGACGTACTTCGCGATGATCCGTGGCAAGACCGCCGAACTTTGTCGCGTCGCCTGCTCGCTGGCTGCCGCCGAAGCGGGCTGCGACGAGGCGACGATTGACGCCATCGCCGCTTACGGCGACAACCTTGGAATCGCGTTTCAAATCGCCGACGATTACCTTGATCTCTGGGGCGATGACGATTCGGTCGGCAAGACGCTCGGCACCGATTTGCAACAAGGCAAGTTGACCCTACCGATCATTCGGTTGCTCGAGACGGCGAAGGACAAGGCAACGATCATCGAGATCCTCAGCGGCAACCCGGACGAGCGACTCGATCGCATCCGGCCGTACCTCGACCGATCAGACGCGCGCCGCTACACCGCCGACACCGCGGCCCAATTCCGCGATCGCGCGCTCGCGGGCCTTGGCAATCTCCCGGAATGCGACTCACGTCGCTGCCTCACCGAAATCGCCTACTTCTCGATCGACCGCACCTTCTGAAAAAAGGTGTCAGGACTGAATGGCACTGCCGCTTTACAGCGTAGGGTTGCGACGGTTTTGGTGATGACCGCCCAATCGGGTTTCCTACGCAGCATTGGCAAGTTGCCGGTCGTATTCTGATCTGGGTTTTGACATCAGTTTCAATACCTTCGGTCGCCTTTTATTGACACGTGGTTCAACGAGATCGGGACGGTGCCCAATGACTTCATCCAATGGCTGACTTTGACCGAGCTCGACCAAGGCTTCATTTGTTCCACGTGCACCACACAGCAGCCAGTTCGTTGCCAACAGTGTCATGCAGCGGGTAAAGCTCATTGAACGCACGTCTCGGTTGGAAGCCGCACCAGACTGCAGCATCTTCATGCGAATTAAATTGTAGGCTAGTAAGCATGACCAGAGCTCACGGCGAACCATCTCGGGCGTCTTGGCGCGAAGGTGTTCCATCTCAAGCGAACATTTGATGGACTCAATGTCCAGCTCCACAATCCATCGGCTCCGGTAGAGTGAAGCGATCCACTCGGCCGGACAACTTTTGTGATCGAGCATTGTTGTCGCCACGGTGAAGCCTTCGGTGCGGAAGCCAGGACGATTCACTTTAACGTCCACCAATCGCACTTCCAGTTGATCCGGTATTGAATCATAGTCTTCCTCGCTCATCCATGACGGGCGAGTCGGACGAAGCCAAGTCGTTGTTCGTTGATGCTTACTTATCTTCTTTGCTGCGACCGGGCAGTCTTCTCGCTTGTGGTGATTCTTCATGGCCACTTCGATTCCGTTGATCTGGCAATAGGCGAGCAGCCAATAGGAGCAATAGAAACTGTCTGCGACGATGATGTCGCCACGGTGGAGATTGGGGAAAAGCTGTCTTAGCAACGCAGTTTCGCCCGACTGCTTGCCGGCATAGGGGCCTATCGCCAAGTCGATCAAGAGTCCGGTCGCCATACTAATGAGCGAAACGCAGCGAAGCATCGGAAATCCAAGTCCCTCTTTCTGCGAGGGATTTTGTGGGTACTCTTGTTGGTTGGCAGGTGTATCCGCAGCGTCGACAGTAAACCCATCAACCAAGATCACGCGACCAGCAATTGACTTCTTCCGCACCCGCCCGACAACATCAGGGGTCAACGTCTCTTCGGCCATGTCTTCATCAATCGCATCAACTAGATCCTCGGAGCACTCGCATCGCTGAGCAATCGTTTGAGTCAGCCAAGCGATCGATCCGACCGGCAGCTTGTGTCGAGCACGTGAGTAGGCTCCGGTGCTGGTGTCGCCAACGACTCGCCCTTGGCACGCCCACCAAGAAGCGATACGTGTTACCGCAGCGGTGAGGCTGCGTTGTGTCTTGGTAAAGAGTGCCTGTGAAACCAAAGCCCAGAGAACAAGGGCGGGTGTGTAGACGGCGTCGTCATCGGCTCCAAAGTCGACATCGAATCTATCGAAGGCCTCTTCGAACAATTCGCCTTGAATGACATCACTGAGCGGCAATGTATCACATTGCATCATGGAGTCACGAAACACCTGTACTGACGCAGCACCACGCGGGCGTTTTGAGTAAAACGACATGGACCATCCCTGACCAAAGTCATCACACCCAACCCAGGGACGGCCACGTCGAGCAGGATTTTACGAAGGCAGGACGCCACGTCGAAACGCCAACTTCAAACTGCGAGACAAAAACAGCAAAAATTCAATCCGCACATCAGTGCGATCCTGAACGCTGCGCCAAAGTTAGCCATGGGTAGCCGAAAACAGCGGCAGGGCCAACCGTGTCAGGTCTCTTTTCGATGTTGAGAGCAGGCGTATGACGCGAAAGACTATTTTGCTGGTGTGACCGATCGTGGGGTGCCGGCGGCGTGTTCCCGCTGCAGCGAGGTAACACGGTGTGACCTTCCCTCCAGACGGTAACGCTTTCCGTCCGGGCCAGAGAGTCGCTGCAAATTAGAACGCCGCACCATTTGCAGGCCACACGAAGGTGTTGTTTCTTTCGCAGAGCCCAACTGCTTGTCGTAGGCAATGCCCCACAACCGCACCCGACGAACCAACGACGCCGTGACCGGTTCTTGAACGCTTTCCGCCCGCGCGGCGACGATCGAGGTGTCTTCGCATAGCCGCAATAGATGAATCACATCGGCGAAATTGACCTGGGCATCCCGCTCTTGAATCAGCACCACGTCGCCCGATGCCCGCTCCAAACCGGTTTGCCCGGCAGCTTCCAGACCTCGCGGTCGATCGTGACGCAAAAATCGAATCACGTCGGACTGATCGGCCAACTGCTGACAAATCTCGGCGCTTCCGTCGCGACTTCCGTCGTCAACGATGATGATTTCCGACGGGCTGATCTCGACAAACGAGTCAACTAAACGCGGAAGGCTGGCGACCAACGCGTCGATCCGCGCCGCGATCTCGGCCTCGCAATTGCGAATCGGCAGTACGATCGAGATCCTGACTGGCATTCCGTTGGATATCCGTGGAACGAGACTTCTTGCCGCGACTAAACTACTTATCGACGTCGCCGACGAAGCAAATTCAGTAACCGCGTCGCTCGCGTCTGAAAGAACTTCTTCATTCTCGCGGGTCGTTCCGCCGAAAACGAATCTTCCTATAATCCGGAGGCCGAGCCCCCGGAAGTCGCGACGAACTTCAGGAAGCACCACGAAGCTGCTCGAGCGAAAACGAATGGGGCATCTCCCATGATCGTTACACCTTGACACATCAATGACTTGACGGAGCCAGACGCTTTGAATTCCAACATCGTGGCCGACTTTTCAAGAGGCGTCGACGGACTGCTGCCAGCGATCGCGCAAGACGAGGCAAATGGCGAAGTCTTGATGATGGCATGGATGAACGAAGAAGCGTTGCAAGCGACTCTGGACGAAGGCTACGCCGTCTACTACAGCCGCAGCCGAAAATCACTGTGGCGAAAAGGCGATACGAGCGGCCACCGACAAAAAGTCTCGCAAGTTCGCGTCGACTGCGATCAGGATTGCATTCTCCTAAAGGTCAACCAGATCGGCGCTGCCTGCCACGAGGGCTACCGAACCTGTTTTTTCCGCAAAGTCGATGACGACAAGCAAACACTGACGATCGTTGAAGAACGCCTCGTCGATCCGAACGACGTCTACGGAAAGTAGTGCACAACGTTGCTGTATTCGGTGTTGCTGTATTCGGTCAGCTACGAACCACACGGATCGCATCGGCGAGTGGGTGTTGGTTATGTTTATTGCGACAAAACCGTGGCTAACGCCATGCGGCTGATCGCAGACATACACACAACCGTGGCTAACGCCATGCGGCTGATTATGAAGTAAAGACGAAGGTCGGATACGCCGCACCGCGAATGCGCCGGCGAGTTCCGCTTCATCGCCCCCACGAATCGGCAAAGCGTTCAAAAATCGTTACTTATTGGAAGCACCGGACGACGCCTTCGTCATCGGCGACGAACAGCTGCTTGCCCGCGATTGCGACACCGGAAACGAAACTGCCACGAATTTCGTAAACCCACTTTTCGGAACCATCGTCAACCGACAGGCGAACCAAGCGTCCATCCGAAGCCGGGACCCAAACGTCATCGCCGGCGATCACCGGCGACGCATCGGCGCGACGACGCAAGGTGTAACGCCACAATCGCTTGCCGGTTTTCAGATCCAGTGCATCGATGTTCTTGCGTTGGCTGGACACGATGGCCACTTTGTCATTAATCGCGGCGCTACTGCGGTACTCCTGACCTTGATCGAAATCTTCGTATCGCCAAAGCATTTTTTTCTGCTTCCAGTCGAATCCAAAGACAACGCCATCCATGATCGGAACAATCGCAAATGCGTCGCGAACGGCCGGAGTGCTGCCGGTCGGACCATCGATTGGCCATTGGTCCCCGGCGGCTTGCCCCGTTTTCAAGTCAACGCCGTGTAGCTTCGCATCACACCCGCCCAACAGCGTCATTTCACCGGCAATGGTGGGTGAACAGCGAATCTGGTCGTCGGCTTGATAAGTCCACACAGGCTTACCGGTTTCCAAGTCATAGCAGTACAATTTCCCATCTTGGCTGGCGACCAGGACCTGGTTGCCAAACACCGTCGCCGAGCCACTGATCTCGCCATCGGTCGATTGTTTCCATAGCTGCTTGCCGTCATCGAGGGCGAGTGCGTAAACACTGCCATCGATATCACCGGCGATCACTTTGTCACCGGCGATGATCGGAGAGGCGAGAAAGCCGGTATCGAAATCGTGCCGCCAAACTTGCTTGCCATCCGAGCGTGACAAGGCATACAGGGTGCCCATCACGTCCCCGACGACGACGCGATCGCCGCTGACAACGGGAGTCACCTCGATGGCCTCATCTGCCTTGAACTCCCACACGACAGTGAGCGAATCCGGTAGCTCTGTCGCGACCGATCCGGATGACTGGACATCACCGCGTGGAAACGGCCAGTCCTGAGCGACTAACGATTCAGGACCGGCCAGCCCGATGCCGACCCAAACCAGAGTTACCAGGGAAATGGCAAAGCGGCAAATCTGGTGAACCCTTGCGGTCAAACCATAGTCGGTCATCGTGAACTCCGATCTGTTTTGGTGGAAATATCGCCCCCCCCTGCTCGTCGCAGAATCAGCGATTTATTATACGTCGACAGGTCACCCAGAGAGACTTGGCATCGCCCTCGCCGCATAAATCCGTCTGCACAGAGTCTCCTTCGTGGAAGCGGCTCCTTCGTGGTAGCGGCCACGATGCCATGTTCGCCCGCCCGGGTGGTTATCGACCTAGACTACGACATTGACCGGAGTTTGACGCAGCATTCGGATAAATGCCCGCCAACGATCCGGCCTTTTTATTATCGCGACAACTTTCGAATTGAATACATATGATTTGCGTAAGCCTCGGCCGTAGCCGCCATGCTCGGATGATTGGCGAACACCAACAGTTGGTCGAGCAAGGGGCCGAGTTGGTCGAATTGCGTGTCGACTACATCGGCCGTGCCGTCAATCTGGGTCGACTGATGGACAATCGGCCCGGTCCAATTGTCATCACCGCCCGCCGCAGGGTCGACGGTGGTCGCTGGACGAAAAGCGAACAAGAACGCTTGATGCTGTTGCGATCTGCAATCGTTGCCGGCGCCGAATACGTCGATATCGAGACCGATATCGCGTCTCAGATCCCGCGTTACGGGACGACCAAACGAATCATCAGCTACCACGATTTCGAAGGCACCCCGGAAAATCTCGAAGACCTGCACGCGGCGATGGCTGAGGAGGACGCGGACATTGTCAAAATCGCGACCATGGCCAACACGTTTCGTGACAACGTCCGGATGCTGAACCTCGTTAAGAACGCCAAGGTCCCGACGATCGGGATTTGCATGGGCGAAATCGGCATGCTGACCCGGATTCTCGCCAGCCGTTTTGGATCGCCCTTCACCTACGCCACCTACAGCGTGGACAAGAAGATGGCCCCAGGGCAGCTCAATTGGAAGGACATGACACGTTTGTACGACGTCAAAACCATCGACCAGGAAACAGAACTCTTTGGCGTGATCGCCGACCCGGTCGGACATAGCTACAGCCCGCTGATTCACAACAGCGCCTTCTTCGATCAAAAACTCAATGCGCGTTACCTTCCGTTGCGGGTCCCGCACGATGACTTGCACAACTTCATGGATTCGATCGATGCGATCGGCCTGAAAGGCATTAGCATCACAATCCCCCACAAAGAACGCTCCCTCGATTACTGCACACAGGCCGAAGCGAGTGCGAACGGGATCGGCGCGATCAACACGATGGTGTTCCACGACGGGGAACGCCTGGGATACAACACGGACTACCGCGCCGCGATGGACTGCATCATCGAAATGCTCGAACGCAAAGACGCGCCCAAGGAAAATGCGCTGCAAGGAGTGACCGCGATGGTCCTAGGTGCCGGCGGAGTTTCGCGAGCGATTTGCTGGGGACTGAAGCAACGCCAAGCCGACGTCGTCGTCACCTCGCGCACCGAAGAACGCGCCCAGCACTTGGCTTCAGAAATCGGCTGCCGTGTCGTGCCCTGGGAAGATCGCCACAACCAAAAAGTCCAATTGCTAGTCAACGGGACGCCCGTCGGGATGCACCCCAACGTTGACACATCGCCGTTTAATGCGTCGGCGCTTAACCAGTACATGGTGGTCTTCGACACCGTCTACAATCCCGAGAACACGCTGCTAATCAAGTACGCCAAGACAGCCCAGTGCCGCGTGATCACAGGTGTTGACATGTTCGTCCGTCAAGCGGCCTACCAATACAAGCTTTTTACCGGCAAAGACGCCCCAGCACGCCTGATGCGAAAAACGATCAAACAAGCGACCAACCCAGTTCAAATTCACTAACGTTGCCCAAGTTGCATCGCCAAAAATCGCAACAACGAACGCCCCGAACTCCCGTTTTCTGCCAGGGATCTACGATTGACCGACCGCATTGACGAATTGGAATTTCGCCAGGCATTGCCCGATGATGTTCCCGCGATCCACGCCTTACTGCGGCCTTTTGTGATGCAGCATCTGCTTCTCTCACGCACCAAGGCAGAGATTGTCGAGCTTTCACGACACGGTTTTGTTGCGATGATGCCACCGGCGGACTTCAACGAAAACTCACCACCGGAACGCTGCTATGGCTTTTGCGCGGTCGAAGTCTACAGCCCCAAGCTTGCCGAACTGCAATGCCTAGCCGTCCACCCGGACTACCAGAATGCCGGCGTGGGGAAAAAGCTGGTGCAGATGTGCGTCCAGCGAGCGCGTGATTTGGGGATCATGGAAGTCATGGCGATTAGCTCGTCCGAACGCTTTTTGCAAAGCTGCGGATTTGATTACTCACTTCCCGACCAGAAGCGCGCGCTGTTCCATCAGCTCCGCCCCCGCCCCTACGAAGATCGCGAGTAAAACGCCCGCTGCGTTTGCCTCGATTCAGACTTGAAGCTCGGGACCGAAGAAGCCGCAGAGGCATTGCCCCCGGCGGCTAAGCAGTTGAACACGAATGATTCGGCTTAGGTCATTACACTCTTCCCGCGGGGAGAGTCGGGCCTTCAAGCCCGGAGAGGCCACCCTCCCCGGCCGTTTGCTTTCCCAACACCCCCGCGAGCGGGCGGGTGTTATCCAGATGTTTACACCCAACGACTCGTGTTTACCTGCTTAATTGCGGGACGCAATTCACTTGACCAACTTGTCGATCGCTTCATCAAGCTCGTTGGCGCCGATGTTGTTACTGACCACCGCACCGGTTTTGTCGATCAGCATCATCGTCGGCAAAGTCTGAACGCCGAACGCTTTCGACAACCGGCTGTACTCCAGGCCCCCCTCTTCGAACAATTGCACCCAAGGCAATCGGTTTTCGTTCAGGAACGCGATCGCTTCGCTACGTTGTGCGTCGACGTTGATCCCCACCAATGTCAATCCGGCTTGGCGATATCTCGCTTGCAAGCGGCTAAGCAACTTCATGTCCTGCTTGCAGGGACCACACCAGGTGGCCCAGTAGTGGATCACGACCGGGCGACCGCGAAGGGAAGAGAGCTTGAAGGGCTTGCCTTCGATTGTACTGCCGGTCAATTCAATCTTTCGACCGACCGATTCCAAGCGATTGACCGCACCGGCGGCTTTCTCGGCTTCATCGGTACCTTCATAGTTATCGCGCACTTTTTTGTAATAAGCCACGGCAGCGTCTTTGTCGCTGTCAAACTCCTTACCGAGTGCAAGCTGCAACAGTGCTTTCGCCGCTTCGACGCTGCGTGGATGATCATCGACAAATGTCGCAAGCGACTCGTGGTACCATTCTTGAACTTTGGGCTGGTCCTCGTCTTTGGCATCTCGCTGCCGGACGATCCATTCGGTCTGCAAGGCTTCATAATCGGCGTAAGCAGCCAGCGCAGGACTCTGCCGCGCGAATTGATTACCGATCGCGCCGAGCTGCTTCATTCCGGCGGGGTACTGGCCGCTTTGAACAGCCACACGCAGCGTATCGACCAATTGACGCGCCCATGATTCTTTGTCTTCCGGCGTGACCGATTGAGCGATTAGGCGTTCGACCAGTTGAGCCCGTGCGGCATGCAATTTGGCGGCTTCGCCACCTTCGGCGGATGCAAGTTTCTGGTCAATGGACTCCAAACTTCCGACGAGCGCCTGCATTTCCTCGCTTCCCAAACCACCGGCCATCGCACTACTATCGGCCGAGGGCGAGAAGAAAAGAGGGCTACTCTGAGCGAGTGCCCCGTCGCCCGATCCGACGGCAGGCAACGCCACCATGCGCCAAAGATCGCCCACCTTCACGAGCGTCCCGACCATCAGCTGACCGCTGCTGCCGTCACTTTCAAACATGGCAACAACGTTCTCGTAGACCAACACATCCTCGGTCGAACCACCCGTTCCGGCCGGGACCAAACCCGGCGCGGGGGCGGCAAATTGCAACCAAGTCGCCGAGCCTGAAAGCACCTTCTGATCCTTCGCGATCGAGGTAAATTCGCGCGTTGCCATGCGAACCTTCGCCTCAATTTGCTCCTTCTTTTCGGTGCCTAACCCCAAAGAATCGAGCTCTTCGGACGTCACCAGCAACGCATTGAAGCGGGGCGAGTCTTGGTCACGAAGCGCCGCGACAACCTCGGCAGTTACCTCCTCGGCGGAGATCCGTTTCCAACGGTCAATCTTACCGTCTTCGTCTTCATCGAGCCCCCAACGCGTCCCCGCATTGCCCAGCCAGCGGTACTGGTCAGCTTTCCGATTCCCATCGCTATCGATGTCACGATAAGACTCGATACCGAAATTAAAGTATGACCACAGATCGATACTTTGGTCACCATTAGTATCGACAAAACGGCGGAGAAGTGTCCCTTCGGGCCCGACGACCTCCCAGCCGGATTGACCGGGTTCGTCGATCGTCACGACCTGACACCGATCGAAACTGGCCTCGTCGACGGTCTCATAGACCGCGTCTTTCTGGATCGGTTTGAGCGACAAAGCTTTGGCGACCGATGGCCCGGCGGCCGAAGCTGCACCCGCCCACCCATTGACCGCCAGCGCCGCGATCAACGCCCGCTTGGTCAAGAAATTCCGCAGCCCGCTACCGGCCTCCGGTTTGCGAGGCACAAACATTTCACATGAAGTAAGCACCAGTTTCCCTAGCTGAACGCGATCCGTCATTTTCAAAAGTGTCCGGTTGAAGGGCTTCCTCGATTACACTCGCAAACTTGTCGACGAACCGCACCGTCCCGCTCGATGATTTCCGGCCAAGGATGACCGATCGGTCGAGAAACACGAATTTGCAGAGCCCGCCGAAACGCCCGCGCGATAAATCGATCATGATAAAACTCGCCGCACCGCAGCCCCTAAGCGGGTGAACACGGTACGCTGCGAGAATGCGACCAAAGTATTTTGCCCGAACCTGGGCTTTTGTTGGAATGTCGATTTAAGTGATTCGAGAAAGTTGCCGAAGATTAGTGCTCCAGCGGCAAATCAAAGTCCGGTCGCCCACTAAAACGCATCATTCGCGAGCGACTTCCGGACCCTTTGCCGACACGCAGCGACGATGTTGATTGCCGAACCAAATGCGGCACGAAGCAAATTTTCGTCCAACATTGGCGAAGTTGGCTTTGACAGACCACGGCGTTTGCGTACACTTCTCCCTCGCTTCGCAGCACATGTGTTTGCGAGGGCCGACCGCGATTAACTTCCCGAACGGAAACGTTCCGGCAAATCAATCACGGCCCCGGGCGTGTAGCTCAGTTGGTTAGAGCGCATCCCTGATAAGGATGAGGTCCCAGATTCGAGTTCTGGCACGCCCACTTGAAGCAAGAAGAAATTGACAACGGGACTTGATTTCCGGAGACCAACTCTTCAAACTTCGAAACTTCCGAAAGGGGGTATAGCTCAGTTGGGAGAGCGCCTGCTTTGCACGCAGGAGGTCGTCGGTTCAAGTCCGTCTACCTCCACTATCGGAAGGCCGCCAAGGCGGCAATCGTTTTTTCGAAACCAGGGGTTTCCAAGAAACAAACGAGGGACTAAGTTCCTCGCCCCGCTGGCAACCAGCCAGCAACAAAGCCTTCGGCGAGCCGAAAGCGGTGACAAAAACTAATGTCGCAGCAATCGACATGCCGAAGCAGAAGACCGAAGCAAAAAACTTTGCCGAAATCTTCTCAGATGGAGTTGACCTCAACAAGGAAGTCTCTATCCTTCCCGCCCCAGACCTGGGAAAACGCGGGAGCCTGTCCTTCACCGGACGAAACCGAGAGCTTCAAAAAACAATTTTGAAATTCTCGCGAAGACAGGTTGACGGCGACACTCGCCGCCCCTATCTTCCCCGCCTCACTGATCGGCAACC